>NZ_RZPB01000565.1:0-4007 GCF_003998535.1 Mesorhizobium sp. M7A.F.Ca.AU.002.02.1.1
TGGCGGGGCTTCCTTGCTGGTTCCGGTCGACGACTTTGGGAAAATATGGCGCTACGGCTCGGAACCGGAGGCAGTGTCGCTCGATCGCCTCAACGGCGAGGGCTGGCCCAAGCGACGCGAGGCTGCGTTGCGCGAGATCGACAGGCTGGCCAAGCGCCTGGTGGGCCTTGCCGAGATGAGGTCCAGCCAGCCCGCCGAGATCATCAAGCCCTCCCGCGCGGACTTGGCCCGTTTTGCGGCGAAATTTCCCTATACCGAGACTCCTGACCAGGCCGCCGCCATCCGCGCTGTGCTCGACGACCTTTCCTCGGGGAGAACAATGAACCGGCTCGTCTGCGGTGATGTTGGCTTCGGCAAGACAGAGGTGGCTTTGCGTGCTTGCGCCGCCGCCGCCCTCTGCGGGAAACAGGTTGCGGTCATAGCGCCGACAACCGTGTTGGCACGACAGCACTATGAGACGTTCAGCCGCCGTTTCGCAGGAACGGGCCTGCAGGTCGCCCACCTGTCAAGGATGGTCGGGGCAGCAAAGGCAAAAGCGGCAAAGGAGGGCCTGCGGAGCGGCCAGGTTGCGATCGTCGTGGGTACTCAGGCCTTGGCGTCCAGGAGCGTCACATTCGCCAATCTTGGACTGCTGGTGATTGACGAGGAGCACCGGTTCGGCGTCAAGTTGAAGCTGGCCCTGCGGAAGATGGCGCCCTGCCTTCACACGCTGAGCATGAGCGCCACGCCGATACCGCGGACGCTGCAATCGGCGCTGTCGGGCATCCAGGATGTCAGCGTTCTAAACTCTCCGCCCGCCAAAAGACGTCCCGTCCGCACGATACTGGCGGCGTTCGATCCAGCATCGGTGCGCGCGGCCCTCTTGCGTGAATTTCACAGGGGTGGACAGAGTTTCTTCGTGGTTCCTCGCATCGAGGACATTGGCCCGGTCTCTGACCAGCTGAACAGGCTGGTGCCGGAACTCGGCGTTATGACGGCGCACGGTGAAATGAAAGGGAGGCAGCTGGACGAAGTCATGGTCGGATTCGCTGACGGTGATGGCGACATTTTGTTGAGCACCGACATCATCGAGAGTGGGCTCGATGTGCCTCGAGCCAACACCATCATTGTCTGGCGCCCGGACCGGTTCGGTCTGGCGCAGTTGCACCAGCTACGGGGTCGGGTCGGTAGAGGAGCGATGCAAGCGGCTGCGTTTCTTCTGACGGAACCTGGCGTTGAGCTGGCCGACGGCACCAGGGCCCGGCTTTCGACAATGCTTGCGCTCGATCGGCTTGGCTCCGGCCTGGCAATCAGTCAAAGGGACCTCGACCTGCGCGGCGCCGGCGATCTGTTCGGCGAAGATCAGGCTGGGCATATGAAACTGATCGGAGTGGGCCTCTACGAGCACTTGCTGGAGCGGGCGGTCTCGGCGGCTGGAGAAGGGGCCGACCCCAACAGGCAACTTGCCAACATCAACGTGCCTGCAAAACGGGCTTTTCCCGAAAGCTATGTAAACGAGCCTACTGTCCGTGTTGGCCTCTATGCGCGGCTCTCTCGTATTCGTTCTGACTTGGACCTTGATGCATTCAGCGAGGAGCTCGAGGACCGCTTTGGTGACATGCCTGGCGAAGTGACCGTTCTGCTGGAACTTACCAGGTTGCGGATAGCAGCGTCGGAACTGGGTGTCGGCAAAGTTGATGTTGGGCCCGAAGCCGTCGCGATCACCTTGCGCAACAAGCCTCTGGCGTCACGATGGCGGGACAGGAAGGTGTTGGGCCTGGAGTACCGAAACGGCCGCGTGATTTTCAGGCGGATCGAGCCCCGCGTCTCAGGCATCGATGCCGTTCGCTTGGCGCTAGATGCCATACGTGCAGTTCAGCCAAAGCACGAGGTCTGACGAGCCTTTTATCTCCACCGCGGCGGTACAATGTACCAGCTTCATATTCACCTCAGCCAAGACTAGCAGGGCGAGGTTTAAGGCATCGTTCCGGCTTGATGGGCCGTCATGGCGGCCATGTTCTCGTTCAGGTGGGCCATGATCCAAACCGAGCCCAGGACCACCAGCGCAACGATCAGCACGCCGAAGGCCAGGGCCAGGATGTTGTTGGTGTTGTCCGGCCCGGTGGTCAGGTGCAGAAAGAAGACAAGATGCACGCCCATCTGCGCGACAGCGAGCACCACCAGGGCCGAAATCACCGCCGGCTGGTAAATCAGATCGGTTTGAGCCGCCAGGAATGACGCGATCGTGAGCAGGATGGCCAGGCCGTAGCCGATCACATAGCCCAACAGCCCTCCAGCCACTTCGTGCTCGGTTATACGTTCCTCGCCCGGTGCGGAATCGCGGCGGTCCTGCATCTCGCCGGGCCTGCTCTCGATGGTCATGGCGATGCTCCCAACAGATAGACCAGGGTGAAGATGGCGACCCAGATGATGTCGAGTGCGTGCCAGAAAAGCCCGAAGCAGTGGAGCCGCCGCAAAATATCCGACCGAAAACCCTTGACCCATAGCTGCGCCATCATTGTGCCCAGCCAGAGCAGCCCCAGCCCGACATGGGTGCCGTGGCAGCCAACGAGCGCAAAGAAGGCTGATAGAAATGCGCTGCGCGAAGGCCCCGCCTGCTCGCCGATCATCGCCGCGAATTCCTGTACCTCCAGAAACAGGAAGGCTGCCCCGAGCAATCCGGTGACGAGCAGCCAGGCCTGCGTGGCAGCCATCGATCTGCGATGGGTCGCGAGTGTCGCCAGGCCACCGGTGAAGCTCGACGTGAGCAGAAGGCCCGTCTGCACCGCAACGCGGGTGGGCTCGAACAAATCCTTGCCGGTCGGTCCGCCGGCGGTCGCCTTGGCAAGCACGGCATACGCCGCGAAGAAGGCCGAGAATATGATGATGTCGGACAGCAGAAAGATCCAGAAGCCATATGCCACGGTGACGAATTTCGAGGCCGGGCCGCCTTCTCCGTGGCCGGTCGCGGAGCGCACGCCATGTCGGCCGCCCTGACCAAGCCGATAGGGGTCTCGGGCCTGGGTGCCCGCGCCGAAGTCGCCGGGTAGCGCGTGATCGCTCATGCCGGCCGCTCCCAGCGCCGCAGCCGGGCTGACTGTGCGGCCTTGTGGTCATCGTCGATGCGCGCGACCTTTTCGGCGGGAATCTCATAATCCCCATGATCGCGCCAGGCGAAGACGACGAAGGTCGCGTAGGCGCCGATGAAGCCGACGATCGCCAGCCACCATATATGCCAGATCAGCGCGAACCCGATCAGCGTGCTGAAGAAGGCGGTGACGAAGCCTGTCGGGCTGTTGCGCGGCATCTCGATAGGCTCGTATCCTTCCTCCGCACCGGGCCTCTTCTCCTCCCTTGCCCGTTGCTTGATGCGCCAGTAGGGCTCTTCATCCTCGACGAAAGGCAGCCGCGCGTAGTTGAAAACGGGGGGAGGGGAAGACGTCGACCATTCCAGTGAACGCCCGTCCCATGGGTCGCCTGTCTCATCGCGAAGCTTGTCGCGATGTCGGATCGAAACGGCGAGTTGCATGATCTGCAGTGCGGCGCCGGCGATCATCACCAGCACGCCGAACGCGGCCACCACCAGCCATGGCGCCCAAAGATCCATGTCGATATGCTGCAGGCGCCGCGTCATGCCGAGCAGACCGACGATATAGAGCGGCACGAAGACCAGCATGTAGCCGGCCAAGGTGACCCAGAATGCGGCCTTGCCCCAGCCTTCGTGCAAGCGGAATCCGAACGCCTTGGGAAACCAGTAGGTGAAGCCGGCGAACGCGCCGAACAGCACGCCCGAAATGATGACGTTGTGGAAATGCGCGACGAGGAAAAGGGAGTTGTGCAGCACGAAGTCGGCCGGTGGAACGGCAAGCAGAACGCCGGTCATGCCGCCGACGGTGAAGGTGGTCACGAAGCCCAGCGCCCAAAGCATCGGCGTGTCGAAGCGGATGCGCCCGCCATACATGGTGAAGAGCCAGTTGTAGATCTTCACCCCGGTGCCGACGGCGATGACCGACGTGGCGATGCCGAAG
>NZ_RZPB01000566.1:0-4001 GCF_003998535.1 Mesorhizobium sp. M7A.F.Ca.AU.002.02.1.1
CCGGCAATGTGGGCGGGACGGGCTGTATTGCTGGCGCGAGGCGCAGGTGCTTGGATCACCGCGGCCTACGTCCGGCATGCTTGGAGCGCTATAATCCAACTAGCCGAACGTAATCGGCTTCTGGCTTGCCGTAGGTGCCGTTTGCGCAGGCCGCAAGTCCGCTGCGGTCCCTGATGTGCACTTCGCCACGTCGAGAATAGATGAAACCACGTCCTTCCAGAACTTGCAGCCCAACGGTAACGCCTGGGCGTCTTGCTCCAAGCATGACGGCGAGAAACTCATGGGTGATCGCAAGGCGCTCGCCGTGGACCCGATCGTCACACATTAGAAGCCAGCGCGCCAACCGCTCTTCAAGGTTTGATTTTGCGTTGATCAGGGCCGTATAGCTGGTCTGGATGTGGAAGTAGTGGACATAGCGCAACAGGAAAAGGCGCAACGTTGGGCTGTTCGCAAGAGCCTCCTTGAAGGGCTCGGTTCCCATCCTGAAAGCGCTGCCGGCCGACTGAACGTAGCATTGATGCGCTGCATAGTCAGCGCCCATCACGAGCGCGGCACCGGTCATTCCCTCAAAGCCGACAAGGCCCACCTCGGCTTCCTTACCTGAAGCCGTCGCGACCACAGAAGCGATGCCGTCCTCCAGGAAGTACACCGTCTCGATCTCCGAATCGGCTTTCTCTAAGGTCATTTTCGGCTCGAGGTCACACAGTTCAAGGTGTGGCTGCAAAAGCCCCAGGTCACCAGGGTCAAGCCTGCGCAACAATTGGTTTCTGTAGGAATCGTTCTCTGGATTGGTCATAGCTCAATCCCGCTTGGGGCAAGAGCTTTCCAATCTCCCTGCCGTCTGCGCCCGTAGACACGTGCAGACGATTTAAAAAATATACGCCCTCTGGCGCGCGATTGACAGTGAAATGCAACCTGATGCACGGCGTCCCCTCAGCCGCCGAATTACAAAACAGGGGTGTACAAAGTTACAGGGTTGGAATCGTACAGAACTCTGCTTCGTACGAATCCGACAATTTGTGATCGCAGCCAACGAGCCGGCATGATGTACATGGTTATCAATGTCGAGGCAGAGCGACGAGAGGGCGACCGACCGACTGGCAAGGCGACGGTTGTGCCCCATAACGGGTCAAAAGTTTGGCATCTAAATTGCTTTCACAGGTATGGGGTGGGCGAGAGCCCGTCGCTTCGCAAATGGAGCGGCGGGTCTACCCTACCAGTGACTGTCGAATGGCCACGGCAGCAGAATGTACCGCCTTTCAGCAGAAACTAACGGAACATCCGTACTCGCCCGAAGTTGGATTGCAGGAAGCGTCGCATGCGGGCTTCCGCAGCCCGTTTCGTGTCACCGGCAATGTGGGCGGGACGGGCTGCTTTGCGTTGGTACGCAATTTATACCGCTGACTACTTGTGGGTAATCCAGTCCAACAAGCCAACGTTAACCTGCTCGCACCCGACATATTCGCGGACCAAGCTTTCAGCCAGGTGGCGCCATTCACACTCGGGAACGCCTGTTTCCCTGACCAGGTTTCGAAACGCCGAGCGGAGAATGTCGGCATCGAAGGCCGAGACGGCAACAGGACCTGGCTCCGGATCTCCCTCCCGGGCCATGTCATCGCGATGACGTTGGCGAAGGCGCTTGAGCAGTTCGCGCGAGGCCTCGATTGCGCGTCGGGAGTGGTCCATATCACGGCGAAATGAGGCAGTGCCGGCCAGGGAATGGTGCCGCAACCGAAAGCTGGTTTCTATAACCGCGCGTGCGACTTCTATATGCGTTTCTGCCATCGCGGCCTCCCTTCCTGCGAAAGGATTTATTTACTCTCTTGTCACGCGTGACCCAAGAAGGATTCAACGTACGGTTTGGTACGAAGGGATGGCGCGCAGATGGGCATGGTCCGGAACGAACGAAGGGCCTGAACGGCAAACTATTTGCGATCCAGGCCCCTAGCCGTCGGGTTCGCGGCGACATTGCGCCCGCGGAATGCCATTCACAAGCTGGACCTTGGTCTTGCCATTCCCGCGGGGGGCGTCAAAGTCGGAGACGCGCTGAACAGTTAGAACTTCATCGCGATGCCGACGCGGAAATCGTGCGTCTGAAGCGTGTGTTCCAGCGTGCATCCGCCGCCACAATATTCAAGCGACTTCTTGCCGAAGAAGGAGAAGTCGTATTCGCCGCGCAAGAACACGTTGTGTGTGAGCGCGACGTCGATGCCTGCTCCAACAACACCACCGACCAAGGTGGCATCCCGCTCAGCGTTTCCACCCGGGTAGAATGTCTTCAGCTTTGCAGCGGTTACACCAGCCGTGACGAACGGCATGTAGGCTCCCATGTCCATGCCAACGCGACCCTTTACGGATCCGAACAAACCTGTGGAGGCGTCAAGGACGCCTGGGCCTGGAATATCGTCGAAGGTGTTCTTCTTGAAGCGGTAGCCAAGCTCGCCTTCGACGCCATAGACAATCTTGCCGGATTGGAGGTTATAGCCTGCAAAGCCGCCGACCGTTGCCGAGCCGACATTATGCGTTGCGCCAGCCTGGGCGCCCGGTCCATAGATCTTGTAGTGTTCCAACGTTCCGGCACCGAACACGCCGGCGTATGGCCCTTGCCAGGTCCATTCAGGGGTATCGACAGGAGCGATCGTCATATCGGCAGCCATGGCCGGAGCCGCGGAAAGCGCAACGAATGAAGCGAGCAAAAAAGCTTTCATGAAATCCCCATCAAAATCGCCAATCGCTTTATATCGATGAGCCTGCAACTTTGTATATAGCTAGGAAGTCACACCCGTAGGCTAAGTTGCTGCGCCTGAATTCGGCGAAATAGGTATCGGGATGGCCGGTGCAAGCAGGCATCCCTCGAAGAGCTCAATACTTCCGCGTCAGGCTTCGATGCGGGCATTATCGAGAAATTCAAGTGCGGAGCGTGGAAGGGGTGCCGTTCTGATCTTCAATGAAGCCGCTGCCGCACGGATCAGGCTTGCAGCTGTGTTCGTGAAGAATGCCGATGGGTATACCGGACGGCTCAATCCGCAGCAATCAGGAAGGATGCCGTCGACGCCATAGTTAGGCGGCGGCGCGCAGGGCGGTGACTCGCCCAATGTCCGGGTCCCTTCGCAGCCATCTATCGGTAAAGTCCCGGGTATTTGGCCTTCTCAGCCTGGCAATTTCCCGCTCTCTGGACCGCCATGGCGTAAGCTCTTTCATAGGTGTGAATGGCCTTCCGGAACTTAGGAGGATTAGGCGTCAGGTGTTTTTCTATCCCCTCGTACAAAAGCACAGGGACAGCAATGATAGCTTTTCCATTCTCTGTAGGCCTCAGCCGGCACCTTTGCATAACGCCGTTGAGGTTACCTGCCATTTTAGCGGCCAAATTTAACTTGGCATCGGGCATCCCGACCAGGAAGTGGATATTGTCCTGTCCTGCCGAAGCCGCCGAAGACGCGAAGCAAATTGCGGCGGCGAG
Source organism: Mesorhizobium sp. M7A.F.Ca.AU.002.02.1.1 (assembly GCF_003998535.1). NCBI lineage: Bacteria > Pseudomonadati > Pseudomonadota > Alphaproteobacteria > Hyphomicrobiales > Phyllobacteriaceae > Mesorhizobium > Mesorhizobium sp. M7A.F.Ca.AU.002.02.1.1. The sequence continues at coordinate 3,461 of NZ_RZPB01000566.1, forward strand.
TGCGACCAAAATGCGGATCAAAGTGACGTCCCCCCAATATTCCCAAATCTGAGCCAGGCTGAATATTTGGCAACCTAGCACCAAGCACACTATCCACAAATATGACACCTTCAAAACGCTCTCGCTCGATGCGCCAATGGGAGGGACTGACCTTAGGCGAATCGATTTGCTGGTGGCGCCGGAACCTTACGAGCCGGAGGAGGACGAAGAGGATGATCCGGATACGGTGATGCTCTGGGCGGATACTCGCGTTGGCAAATGAAAAATTCCAGGTGGATAAGCGGTGGATCGAACCCGAACCTTGTTTTCTAAGCTTTTGAAAATGTTATGGTTTTTGCATTGTGCTGGTGCCCCCGGACGGAATCGAACCGCCGACCTTCGGTTTACAAAACCGCTGCTCTACCAGCTGAGCTACAAGGGCACGGCGCTCCGGTTAGCATATTTGTTGAGCCAGTAAAGACAAAACTCCGTTTTTTCCCGGCATGCCGCATGGGCCATCGGCGAGGGCATCCTGAAAACCGCCGGATTGCTTCCTACATCT
>NZ_RZPB01000567.1:0-3991 GCF_003998535.1 Mesorhizobium sp. M7A.F.Ca.AU.002.02.1.1
GCGCCGAAGAATTGTTGGCGCACCGTCTCGCCGATCAGGCACACGCCTGTGCCCGAGCGGGTTTCGGAATCGCTGAACGGGCGGCCCGACACCAGTTTCCAGTCGCGCGCATCGAGATAGGCGCTGTCGGTGCCGGTGACGCCCGAGGTCAGGCTCTCGGTGCCGAAGATGACCCGGACCTGCTTTTGCGAAGCCGGCGAAATGGCGCGGGCGCCAGTCAGATGCGCAACCAGCGCCGCCAGCTCCTTTTCGGCCAGCGGACGCACCACCTGGTCGAGCCCGCCCGGGCCACCGGGACCGGCCGGGCGACCGGAGCGGACGACCAGCAGATTGCTGCCGAGCTTGGAGATGTCGGCCTTGACCTTCTGCGTGGTGCCCGACCCGATGGTGAGCATGGCAATGACGGCGGCAACGCCGATGACGATGCCGAGCAAGGTCAGGAACGAGCGCAGCACGTTGCGGCGGATCGAGCGCAGCGACAGGCGGACGGTTTCCCAGATCATGGTTGTGCGATCTCCAGCTTCCTGGAATCGGAGGCGACGTGGCCGTCGAGGAAGCGGATGGTGCGTTCGGCATAGTCGGCGACGTCGGCCTCGTGGGTGACCATGGCGATGGTCAGGCCAAGCTCCTTGTTGAGCCGCGTCAGCAACTCCATGATCTCGTGCGTGCGGGCGGTGTCGAGGTTGCCGGTCGGCTCGTCGGCGACGAGCAGCGTCGGGCGCGTGACGATGGCGCGCGCGATCGCCACGCGCTGCTGCTGGCCGCCGGACAGTTCGGCCGGCGTGTGGTGCTCGCGGCCGACAAGGCCGACCTCCGCCAGGGCCTGCATGGCAAGGTCGCGGCGCTCGCGGGCGGCCACGCCGCGATAGATCAGCGGCAGTTCGACATTTTCGGCCGCCGTGGTGCGGGCCAGCAGATTGTAACCCTGGAAGACGAAGCCGACATAGAGGTTGCGCAGCATGGCGCGGCGGTTGCGGTCGAGGCGGCCGGCGTCGATGCTCATGAAGGAATAGGTTCCGGCCGTCGGCGTGTCGAGGCAGCCGATGATGTTCATCGCCGTCGACTTGCCGGAGCCGGACGGCCCCATGATGGCGACGAATTCGCCACGCCGGATGGCAAGATCGACGCCGGCCAGCGCATGCACCTTGGCCTCGCCCTGGCCATAGCTCTTCCAGACCTTGTCGAAGGTGATGAGGGCAGCACCGGCAGCCACGGTATCAGCTCCGCTGCTGCGACGCGGTGATGACCTGTGCGCCTTCGTCGAGGCCAGAAATGATCTCGGTCAGTTCGCCGTCGGTCGAGCCGATCTTGACGTTGACCGGGTGCGGACGCCCGTTCTCCAGCACATAGAGCGTGCGCGAGCCGTCGGTGGGCACTGTGGCGGCCTGGCGCTGGCGGTTGCCGCCGGGGCGGCCCATGCGGCCGGTGAACAGGTCGCTGAGGCTCCAGCCGCGTGCGGCCTGCTGGACCGGGCGAAAGCGGAAGGCGGTGGCCGGCACGGTGAGCACGTCCTTGGCCTGCTTGGTGACGACCGAAACGGTGGCGGTCATGCCGGGCCGCAGCAGCAGCTCGTTGTTGTCGACCTCGAGCCGCGCATTGTAGGTGACGACGCCGTCGGTGGTGACCGAGGCATAGGAGATGTCGCGGATCTCGGCATCGAACGGCCGCTCGGGGAAGGCATCGACGGTGAAGCGGGCATGCTGGCCGGATTTGACCGCACCGATGTCGGCCTCGTCGACCGCCGCCACCAGTTCCATGTTCCTGAGATCGGCGGCGATGATGAACAGCACCGGCGCCTGCAGCGAGGAGGCGACCGTCTGGCCGGGATCGACCGAGCGCGTCAAAACGATGCCGTCGATCGGCGCATAGATTGTGCTCTTGGCAAGGTCGGTCTGCTGCGCCTTGAGGTCGGCCTGGGCGATGGCGAGGTTGGCCTGCGCACTGTCGAGAGCTGCCTTGGAACGGTCGCGCGTGGCGGTTGCCGCTTCAAGCGACTGGTCGGTCGCCATGCCGCGCCTGGTCAGTTCGGCGGCGCGCACCAGCGCCTTCTCGTTTTCGGCCAGCGTAACCGTGGCGTCCTCGACATTGGCGGCGGCGGCCTTGGCCGAAGCTTCGGCGCGCTCGATCTGGACTTCGAGTTTCACCGTGTCGAGTGTCGCCAGCACGTCACCCTTCTTGACCTGCTGGTTCTCCTCGGCCGAGACCGAGCGGATGATGCCGGACAGTTCGCTTGAAATATCGACCTGGGTGAGTGGCTGCAACGTGCCGGTCGCCGACACCGCGACGGTGAGGTCGGCCTTGGCGGCAGGCACTGTGGTGTAGTCAATCCTGGCCGGCGAGCCCGCATACCATTGATAGAGGCCAAGCGCGGCGGCGAGCACGATCAGCGCCAGCAACGCATAGAGCCACCCACGACGGCGCGATCTGCGCCGGCCTGTCTGGTCGAGCCCAAGCGCCGTCTCGATGGCGGAATCCGATTCCGTCTTTGGCAGATTGACAATCTGGTCCACGCTGGACCCCTATAATGCGCAATGTCCCTATCTGTGCACAGATCAGGCTTACCGGTTCAAATATCAAATTAAATTTCGCCCATGTTGGGATTGAGGCAGGAATGAAAACCCGGAATTACTTGCTTTACGATGTGTTTACGACCGAGCGACTGGCCGGCAATCCTTTGGCCGTCGTGCTCGACAGCAAGGGATTGGACACGGCCGCGATGCAGGCCATCGCGCGCGAATTCAACCTGTCCGAATCGGTGTTCGTCCTGCCGCCGGCCAATCCCAAGCACAAAAACCGCATCCGCATCTTCACGCCCGACTATGAAATGCCGTTCGCCGGCCATCCGACGGTCGGCGCCGCGATCGCGCTGGCCGAACTGGCGGAAGAGGGCGGCGCCGGCATCTTCGTGCTGGAGGAAAACATCGGTCCGGTGCGGTGCGCCGTCAGCAAGCATGACGGCAACACTTTTGCCGAGTTCGACCTGGCCAAGCTGCCGGAGCCGCTGAAGCTCGATGCCGATCCGGAGGCGATCGGTGCCGCGCTTGGGTTGACGCCGCATGAGATCGGCTTCGAGAATCACCGCGTCGCGTTCTGGTCGGCGGGCGTGCCCTATGTCACCATCCCGGTTGCCAATCTCGAGGCGGCGGGTCGCATCCGGCTGGACAACCAGGCCTGGTCGGAACTGGCGCCGCGCAAGAGCGAATGGGCCTTCGCCAGCCCCTATGTCTACTGCCGCGAGACGGTGAACCACGAAAGCGCCTTCCATGTGCGCATGATCGTGCCTGGCACGCCTTCCTATGAGGATCCGGCGACCGGCTCGGCGGCAGCCGCCTTTGCCGGCGCCATCATGCATTTCGACGCGCCGACCGATGGCATTTCACAGCTGTGGATCGAGCAGGGGCTGGAGATGGGCCGGCCATCGCGCATCCGCCTCGAACTGACCGTGCAAGGCGGAAAACTGGCCTCGGCGCGCATCGGCGGCAACGCAATCAAGGTGGCGGAGGGCAAGCTGTTCGTTTGATCGAACGCATGCTCGGTCGATTTGTCGGGAAATGATTCCGGCAGGGCTGGACAGGACCGATGGTGGCGGCTATATGCCCGCCAACGCCGGTTTTTGCCGGCCGAGTGGGTGCGTAGCTCAGTTGGTAGAGCAGCTGACTCTTAATCAGCGGGTCCACAGTTCAATCCTGTGCGCACCCACCAAATTCCTAGAAGAGTTGGTGGAAAGACCCTGAAAGCGAGACGCGTTTGGCGCATCTCGGGCAAGGCTGTCCGACCGTGATTCTTCAAACGCGCTATCCGGATCTTGTGGCGATTTAGCCGAGTTGAAAAATGCGGCTCAGAAACCGGCCGAATCGAAAAGCAAGGCTCTTTTCCCCGGCTGCAGCATCGCTGGCGCCAATTCCGTCTTTTCCCCCGGAGAAATCGCTGATGGGCCACCAGAAGAAGACCAGGAAGACAACGAAAATGCCGGTGTCGATCGGGCCATGAC
>NZ_RZPB01000568.1:0-3982 GCF_003998535.1 Mesorhizobium sp. M7A.F.Ca.AU.002.02.1.1
CGCCTTGACCCTGTCGGCCATGGTGAAGATGACGTTGTAGAAAGCGGCCGAGCCGTCCGGCGAGATGTTGCCGGTCAACGACACCACCTTGTGCTGCGGGCATTCCATCGGCGGCAGCTGCTCGATCGCCGCCTTCAGCGTGCGCCCGGTGCCGATCGCCATGACGATCGGGGTCGGTGAACGCAACCGTCGCTCGATCTCGGCGGCAGCCGCCTCGGCGATGCCGATCGTGGTCGAGGACGAGTTGGGGTCGCTCGGCACCACTTCGACCAGATCGAGCGCAAAGCGCGATCTCAGCCGTGCCGCCAGATCGAGGCAGTTGGCGATCGGATGGTCGACGCGAACCTTGATCAAGCCCTCCGACACCGCCAGCGATACCAGCCGCTGCGCCGTTTGCCGCGAGATGCCAAGCGTCGAAGCGATCTGGTCCTGTGTGTTGCCGGCAACATAATAAAGCCAGCCGGCGCGTGCCGCATCGTCCAGCCTGTTGCTGCCACCATCCTGCCGGCTATTCAAAGTCCTGCCTCCCGAGACCGCCGGTCATGAGAGCGGCCCATGCCCACTTTCGCAGGGAACGGCCTGCTGCGCAATTGTCAAATCTCGGGGGCAATTGCTTGCTGTCCCTCGGCGTAGGCACGGCCCAGTTTCTCGTCTCCCCACGATGTCTGTCTCGCCAAGAGACTTGGCTGCGGTCCCGGCAGGCGGCACGTTCTTGCGCTCCGAAGGTTTATCTCCCGGCTCAAACCCTTTAAGGGATGGCAAAAAGGAGCCTCGCATGACGCCGAAAGCGGTTTTCTGGGACATGGACGGCACGCTGGTCGACAGCGAACCGCTGCACGAAGCTGCCCTGGTGGCGGCGATGCGCAATGTCGGCCTTGTCCCGCCGAACGATCTGCATGAGCGCGTGCTCGGCGTCGCCGCCTGGCCGGTCTACGAGATGATGCGCGACGAGTTCGGCCTGGACCTGCCTTTCGACGACTGGATCCTGCGCAAATACGAACACTACCTGCCGCTGGTGGAGAGCTTGAAGCCGCGCCCCGGCGCGATCGAGATCTTCAACGAGCTGCGTACAAGAGGCATCCAGCAGGCCGTGGTCTCGAATTCGGACCGGATGATCGTCGACGCCAATTTGAGCATGGTCGGCCTGATCTACCCCGGCATGAAGACGATCAGCCGCAACGACGTGCGCGAAGGCAAGCCGCATGCCGAGCCATTCCTGCGCGCCGCGTATCTGGCCGATGTCGACCCCGCGCAGGCGGTGGCGATCGACGACAGCTGGCCGGGCGCCATGGCAGGGCTGGCGGCGGGAATGAAGACGATCTTCTGGCCGGAAAAGCCGATGGAAGGCCCGCCCGGCGCCGTCGTCATCAACAGCGCCGAGGAATTGGGGAAAGAGCTGGGGCTCTGAGGAAAACCGCCCAGGTCGGCGCCGTCCCTCATCCGCCTGCCGGCACCTTCTCCCCGTATAGTGACGGCACGGGGAGAAGGACGCTCAATTCCGGTAGACCGGTTCCTGCTCGTCGAGGATCGCCTTCAACTCGCTGAGATGGCGTTCGGCCTGGCCGGGATAATCGTCCATCTCGCTCGCCGCCTTTTCGGCGATCGCGTCAGAAAGCGTGCGCAGCGGGCGGCCGGTCCACAGCGCCTTGATGTATGTCTCGGCGGCGCGTTCGAAATAGAACATGCGGTTGAAGGCATCGGCGACCGTGTCGCCGATGACCAGCACGCCGTGATTGCCCATCACCATCACCTTGACCTTGGGATCGACGAGAAGCTGCGAGCAGCGCTCGCCCTCCTCCTCGAAGGCCAGCCCGCCATAGTGCGCGTCGACGACATGGCGGTTGAAGAACATCGCCGAATTCTGGTCGATCGGCGGCAATGTCGAGTCAGCGAGCGATGCCAGCACCGTAGCGTGGATCGAGTGCACATGCATGACGCAGCGCGCGTGACGCACATTGCGATGGATGGCGCCATGCAGCCCCCACGCCGTCGGGTCGGGCGCATTGGGGCCGGAGAGCGTTTCCGGATCGTTGGCATCGATCATCAGAAGGTCGCTCGCCTTGATGCGCGAGAAATGCACCTGGTTGGGGTTCATGAGGAATTGTGTGCCCTCATCGTTGACGGCCAGCGAGAAATGATTGGCCACCGCCTCGTGCATGTTGAGCCGCGCCGTCCAGCGGAAGGCACAGGCGAGATCGACGCGCTCCTCATAGTAGGGCAGGTTGGTCAGCGTTTCCTTTTGCAGACGGGCAAGGCTCATCGAAAAATCCTCCGGTTTCGGCAAGAATGCCGTGGCCAGCCCATTCCCGCAACCGGTTTTGGTTGGTGCAGGGATGCTCACGCCGCCGTGCTGGCAGCGGCAGCGCCGGCTCGCAGGCCGCCATGCTCGATGATGAAATCGATCACCTCCTGCAGTCCCTTGCCGCGCGACAGGTCCGTGAAGCCGAACGGCCGCTTGCCGCGCATGCGGCCGGCGTCGCTCTCCATCACGTCGAGGTTGACGTTGACGTAAGGAGCCAGATCGCTTTTGTTGATGACCAGGAAATCGGAGCGGGTGATCGCCGGCCCGCCCTTGCGCGGAATCTCCTCGCCCTGGCAGACCGAGATGACATAGAGCGTCAGGTCGGCGAGATCCGGCGAGAAGGTGGCGGCAAGGTTGTCGCCGCCGGATTCGATGAAGACGATGTCGAGGTCCGGGAACTTCCTGTTCATCTGCGCGATCGCCTGCAGATTGATCGAGGCATCCTCGCGGATCGCGGTATGCGGGCAGCCGCCGGTCTCGACACCCATGATGCGGTCCTCGGGCAGCGCCTGCAGCCGCGCCAGCATCATGGCGTCTTCCTTGGTGTAGATGTCGTTGGTGACGACGGCGATGGAAAACTCGTCGCGCAGCGCCTTGCACAGTTTTTCGGTCAGCGTCGTCTTGCCCGAACCGACCGGGCCGCCAATGCCGACGCGCAGCGGACCATTTGTCTGTGTCATGCGGGAAACTCCGTGATGGCGAGGATGGCAAAGCCGAGCCCGATCAACAGGCACAGCGGCGAATAATAGCGGACATCGAGCCGCGCGAAAGGCTGTTCAGGCGTCAGCCGCCGCCACCATGGCGTGAAGCCGGCTATGCCGCGCCCCAGGAACACCAGACCGATGAGCAGCGACGTGGCGGCGAGACCCTCCTTGGGGAAGGGTGAAGCGAAGACTCCCATGAGCGCCAGCGGCCATAGTGTCGCCAGGCACAAGCACGCGGCAACGGCGAAACTGGCAAACGGCGTCGGCATCTCATCGACGCCGCGAAAGCCGACCACGGCGCGAGCGCAGGAGGCTGCGTCCTGGCCCGGCCAGATGCCGCCAAGGCCCCAATAGACATGCAGAACGGTGATCAGCAGCAGGACAAAGGATAGCGAGAAGGCGAGAAAAATCATGAGCGGAACAGTCGCGAATATTGGGTTTCATGCTTCATCGCCATGACATCGGAGACGAAGGCGCAGCCACCGAGATCGTCGAGTGTCGAGCGCGCGGCGCGGCTTGCGGTCGCCAGGGCCAGCGGCTCGAAGCCGGCTAACAACGTGGTCGCGCCGCTCTGGCCGACGATGCCAAGCCGGATCGCTGCCTGCACAAGGTTGGAGAAGAAGGTTTGCAGGAAGGCTGACAGCGCATCCTGAAGCGCGATGCCGTTGCCACCCGCAATGGCGCCGACGGCGACGCAATAGGCGCATTCGGCCGGCAGGCGCTCCAGCACCGGATTAGGCCAGGCGGCCGCCGCTTTGAGGAAGGCTCCACCCTGGAGCATGGTCTCGGTATGGCGTTCGCGCGAGCCGGCCAGGGCTTCGGCGAGTGCCGCCACTTCATCGAGATCACCGGTGCCGCATGCTCGGCGCCAGCTCTCGGCGAACAGCACGGCGTCGTTCCAGCCCGAGCCCATCTCGACCAGCGTCTCCAGCCAGCCGGCGAGGCTCCCGGCATCGGCAACCAACCCGTCATGCAC
>NZ_RZPB01000569.1:0-3981 GCF_003998535.1 Mesorhizobium sp. M7A.F.Ca.AU.002.02.1.1
GAGACAGAACCAGTTGGCGCCGACGGCCCTCAGGCCTTCCTCGGCGCGCATGTCGATGTTCTCGTTGATCTCGTAGAACAGCTTGCCCAGCGCGCCGATCGAATGCAGGCCGATGGCGATGATGGCGGCGATCGGGCCGATCGAGACGATGGCGGCGAACAGGCCGGCGATGACGATCTCGGGAAAGGCGCGCAGCAGTTCCATGAGGCGCTTGACGATCAGCCGCAGCACCGGATGCGGCGTCAAATTGCGCGCCGCGATGAAGGAGAACGGCACGGCGAAGACGAAGCCGATGAAGGTCGAGACCAGCGCCACGTTGAGCGTGGTCAGCATCAGCTCGAAATATTCGGGGATGTAGAAGCTGCCCCAGACATAGGCGCGGCCAAGCGGAAAATTGAATTCCTGGGTACCGGTGTCATGCGGGGAAGTGATGTCGAACATCGCCCGCCAGACATCGTTCCAGTCCTTGGGGACGAGCCAGCTCAGGAAATCCAGCAAATGCGGCAACCGGTCGAAGAAATGCCCGGCATTGGCCTCGTCGGCGAACCACATGGTGCTGCCGAGCGCGGTGATGAGCAGGCCGACACCGATGGCGGTGTAGAGCCGGCGCAAGGACGTCTGGCGACGCCAGGCGTCGGCCATCTGGTGAGTGGCGCCGGAAGGGGCTGTCACGGAAAGGGTCATGATCGGACATGCAAGAAGGGCGGCGTTTTCTCGACGCCGCCCTTCCTGGTTTCGCCGTTAGCCGCCGATGGCTGCCTTACGGGCTTCGACGATGACGTTGTAGAAGTCCGCCTTAACCGGGACGTAGCCGGTAAAGTCGCCGCCCTCGACGCCTTCGAAGCAAGCCTTGTCCTTCTTCGGCAACTGCGTGAAGAAGTCGGCGAGCTTGGCGGTCATTTCGTCGCCGAGCGCGGTGCGCACGACCAGCGGGCCGTTCGGGATCAGACCCGAGCGCCAGACTTCGACGAAGTCGTTGGGGTCGACGGCGCCCTTGGCGACTTCCTTGTGGAAGGTGCCGGAGGTGTAGCCGTCCTTGAAGTCGCCGATGCCGGAAGAATCGTCCACCGCCACGTCGACCTTGCCGTCACGCACGGCCAGGACGTTGTTCTCGTGACCGCCGTTGAACTGGGTCGAGGCGAAGAAGGTTTCGTTCGAAGCGCCGGTATCCTTCGGGATCTGGGTCAGCGGGATCAGGTAGCCGGAGGTAGAATCCGGATCGGCGTAGCCGAGCTTCTTGCCCTTGGCCGACTTGATGTCGGTGATGCCGGAGGATTTCAGCGCCAGGCCGATCGAATAATAGCCGGTGGCGCCGTCGGTCTGCTGGGTGGTGAGGATCGGGGTGACCGCCTTCGGGTCCTTGAGAGCGACGCTGGCGTAGCCGGAAGCGCCGAGTTCGGCGAAGTCGAGCGTGCCGCCGAGCAGGCCCTGGATGACGCCGTCATAGTCGGCGGCGGGGAACAGCGAGACCTTTTCGAAGCCGAATTCGGCCTTCAAATGGTCGGCGAGGCACTGGTAGTTGCGCAGCCGGTCGGTTTCGTTTTCGCCGCCGAGAATGCCGACGCGAAATTCCTTCATGTCGGCGGCATGGGCCATGCTGGTCGCCATGGCGAGCACCGAAACGGCGCCAAAGACCATCTTCCTGAACATTGGATATTTCTCCTGTAGGTTCCGGCCCCGCGCCGGCAGCGTTATCGATTTTGACAGGTGCCCTTGACGTGGGCTGGCGATCCCAACCGCTCTCAATATCCCGGGAATGCGGGCTCGAGCGGTCCGGCGGATGCGGCGATCTTTCGGCTGAAGGCAACGCTGGTCGAGGTGATGGCCTCGGAGATTTCCTGGCCATTGCTGTCGGCGCCGTAGACGAGGCGCACCGCCTCGCGGTTGAGCTCTTCCGGCGGGCCGTCGAAGACGACCTTGCCGGCAGCCATGCCGATGATGCGGTTGCAGTAGGTGCGGGCGGTGTCCAGCGTGTGCAGATTGGTGACGACGGTGATGCCTTCGCGCAAATTGATGTCCTGCAGCGAATCCATCACCACCTTGGCGTTGAGCGGGTCGAGCGAGGCGATCGGCTCGTCGGCGAGGATCACTCTGGGCTGCTGCATCATGGCACGAGCGATGGCGACGCGCTGCTGCTGGCCGCCCGACAAGGTGCCGGCGGGCTGCAGCGCGGTGCGGACGATGTCGAGCCGCTCGAGTGCCGCGACCGCCTCGGCGCATTCGGCGCGGGAGAACATGCCGAACAGGTTGGTGATGGTCGAGCGGTGGTTCAGCTTGCCGAGCAGCACATTGGTCAGCACGTCGAGGCGCGGCACCAGGTTGAACTGCTGGAAGATCATGGCGCAGTCACGCTGCCAGCGCCGCAGCGGCGAACCGCTCAGCTTCGAGACCTCGGCGCCGTCAAAAAAAATCGACCCCTGGCTGGGATCGATGAGACGGTTGATCATGCGAAGGAGGGTTGATTTGCCGGCGCCCGAACGGCCGATAATGCCAACCATCTGACCCTGCGGGATCGCGATGTTGATGTCGCTGACGGCAGTGTTCTTGCCAAATCGTCGGGTGACACCGCGGATTTCGAGCGTGGCGGAATTTGCTGGCATGGGGGCAGGTTCCAGTCCGGGACCATTGATCGTCAGGCTCTCGCCTAACGCAGCCACATGAACCTGCCGTGTCGCGATGATGTCAGTTTTGTTACGCTCCACAGGCCGGAGTCTGCGGCCGGCCCAGGATCAGCAGTCGAAGGTGATGTGGAATGCAGGCCTGGCGAGCTGGCGCCGGTGGCCAGACGGCACCACTTGATGCGCATATACTCGCCCGTCGCGCGCCGGCGATGGCGAGGCCGTCCTTCAGGCGTTCCAGACAAGGGCCGTCATGGCGTCGATGCCGGTGTCGAGAGGCACGTCATGCGGATAGCAGGGGCGGGGGCGGTTTGCCCCCGCTGCCCAGCGTCAGTGACAGCCCGTTCCTGGCGTCGCTATCCGCCATATTTCTCCAAGAACGCCTCGGCCTCGAGCTCCCGGAAGTCATCCAACGCGGCCCGCAGCCTTGCATGGTCCCAGTCCCACCAGGCCAGCGCCTGGTAGCGTTCGGCCGTGCGGCGATCGAAGCGCTCGCGGATCGGCTTTGCCGGCACGCCGGCGACGATCGTATAGGGCGCTACATCTTTCGAGACGACAGCGCCGGCGCCGACCGCGGCGCCATCGCCGATGGTGACACCGGGCAGGATGGTCGAGCCGTGACCAAGCCAGGTGTCGTGGCCGATGGTGACCCGCTTGGCGCGGCGTTGGGCGAAGAATTCGCTCTCGTGCTCGGCATCGTCCCAGTAGTCCGAGGCGCGATAGGTGAAGTGATGCAGCGTCGGCCGCCAGGTCGGGTGGTTGGTGGCGTTGATGCGCACGCTGGCCGCGATGTTGGCGAACTTGCCGATCGTCGCACACCAGACCGAGCAGTCCTGCATCATGTAGGAATAGTCGCCAAGTTCGCTTTCCGAGACCCGGCTACGGTCGGCGATCTCGGTCCAGCGGCCGAGCGTCGAATTCTGTACATCCGCCGTCGGGTGGACCAGCGGCGTCTCGGACAATTTCCTGGTCATGCGGCGATTTTTCCGGGCGCGAAAGCGGTGACGTCGATGATGCGGTCGGCAACCGCCTCGCGTACATCGTGGTCATGGAAGATGCCGAGCAGGGCGACACCTGCAGCCTTCTTGGCGGCGATGAGTTCGATCACGACATCGCGGTTCCTGGCATCGAGCGAGGCTGTCGGCTCGTCGAGCAGCAGGATCGGATGCTCGGTGATGAAGCCGCGCGCGATGTTGACGCGCTGCTGCTCGCCGCCGGAGAAGGTCGCAGGCGGCAAAGCCCAGAGTTTCTCCGGCAGGTTGAGCTGCGCCAGCAAGGCGCGCGCCTTGTCCCTTGCGGCTTCATCACCGAGCATCCGATCCTGCTGCTCGACGAGCCGACAGCCTCGCTCGATGCCAGGAAC
>NZ_RZPB01000056.1:0-15557 GCF_003998535.1 Mesorhizobium sp. M7A.F.Ca.AU.002.02.1.1
GTTCATCGAGGCGGCTTCGAAGCCCTTGTCGATGAAGACACGACGGGCGCCGTCGATGATCTGGCTGCGCTTGGCCGGATCCTGCCCCGCGGCCGGGCGGCCACGGCGCAAGCTTTCCAACAGGTCGTCACACGACTCGTTTTCGACATTGGGCGGGGTCTCGGCCATGAAAGTCACACCTCGAAAATAATTCGAACCAAGCGGTTCGATTGCCCTTGATATGGTCCTCTTTACGCGCTATGTCAACGGCCGGATCGAACCGAACGGTTCAATATTATATTATAACTTTAGAGAGATGTCATGTCCTCGAACGCGCCGACCACTGCTGAAGTCCGTCCCTTCCCCAACGCCAAGGTTGCGCCAGCGACGGAAGCACCGGAAGTACCTGTCCAGCCCGTCTCGTCGCCGCCGGCAGAGGCTCCGGCCAGGAAGAAGCGTTCGGTGCGTTCCTTCCTGCTGCCGGTCATCGGTGTTGCCTTGCTGGGCGCCGGCGCCTGGTATGGGTACGACTACTGGACAACGGGCCGCTTCATGATCTCGACGGACGATGCCTATGTCCAGGCGGACATGGCGTTCATCTCGCCCAAGATTTCCGGCTATGTCGATCAGGTCAAGGTCAGCGAGAACCAGCTGGTCAAGGCCGGCGATCCGCTGCTCGTCGTCGATGACGGCGATTACAAGATTGCCGTCGCCCAGGCCGAGGCGCAGATCGCCACCTTGAGCAAGACGCTCGACCGTATCGACGCCCAGACCGACGCGGCCCGCGCCTCGCTGCAGCAGGCCCAGGCGCAGAAGGTCGCCGACCAGGCCGCGGCCGACAACGCAGCCAAGGTCGCGGCGCGCGCCTCGCAGCTGCTCAAGACCCATGTCGGCACACAGGCGCAGCTGGACGACGCCCAGACCGCGGTCCAGCAGGCCGATGCCGCCCTTGTCGGCGCCGACGCACAGATCGCCGCCGCGCAAGCCAATATCGGCGTGCTGCAGGCGCAGCGCGCGGAATCGGCGAGCACGCTGGCGTCCCTGCAGCTCAGCCATGACAAGGCGCTGCGCGATCTTTCCTTCACCGTGCTCAAGGCGCCATATGACGGCATCGTCGGCAACCGCTCGGTCGAGCAGGGCGACCTTGTCAGCCCCGGCCAGAAGCTCGCCGTCATCGTGCCGATGGACAAGCTCTACATCGTCGCCAACTTCAAGGAGACACAACTTGCCCGGCTGGTTCCCGGCGAGAAGGTCAGGATCTCGGTCGATGCGACCGACGGCCAGGACTTCGAGGGAACCGTTTCGTCGCTGGCGCCGGCTTCGGGTGCCGTGTTCTCGCTGCTGCCGCCCGAAAACGCCACCGGCAACTTCACCAAGGTCGTGCAGCGCGTTCCGGTCCGCATCGATGTGCCGGCCGATGCGCTGAAGAGCGGTAAGCTGCGCGCCGGCCTGAGCGTCGTCGTCGCCGTCGACAGCCGCACCGCCCCATCCGGGTCGGCGTCAGTGGCAGCGTCGAATTGAGCGGCGGCCGGGGAGCAATGCCATGGCAACCGCAACCCTGACAGCAGGAGCGCCGCCGGCGAGGCCGGCTGTGCCTGACACCATTTCGACGCGGCGCGTCATCGCCTTCCTGGCGATGGTGTTCGGCATGTTCATGGCCATCCTCGACATCCAGATCGTCTCCGCCTCGCTGTCGGAGATCCAGGCCGGCCTGAGCGCCAGCTCCGACGAAATTCCGTGGGTGCAGACCGCCTACCTGATCGCCGAAGTGGTGATGATCCCGCTGTCGGGCTTTCTCAGCCGGATGCTGTCGACGCGCGTGCTGTTCACCATCTCGGCGGCAGGCTTCACCGCGGCCAGTGCGCTGGCGGCGACCGCCACCAACATCGACCAGATGATCGTCTACCGCGCCGTCCAGGGCTTCATCGGCGGCGGCATGATACCGAGCGTCTTTGCCGCTGCCTTCACCATCTTCCCGCCCTCGCGCCGCGCCGTCGTCTCGCCGATGATCGGCCTCGTGGCGACGCTGGCGCCGACCATCGGCCCGACCGTCGGTGGCTATATCAGCCATGCCATGTCCTGGCATTGGCTGTTCCTGGTCAATGTCGTGCCCGGCATCCTGGTGACAACGGCGGCCTGGATGCTGATCGACTTCGACAAGCCCAACCTCAAGCTGTTCAGCAAGTTCGACTGGTGGGGCCTCGCCGGCATGGCGGCCTTCCTGGGCTGCATGGAATATGTGCTCGAGGAAGGCCCCAACAATGACTGGCTGCAGGACCAGGGCGTCTTCATCTGCGCCGTCGTCATGACCGTCGGCGCGGTCCTGTTCTTCTGGCGCGTATTCACCGCCGAGGAGCCGATCGTCGACCTGAAGGCCTTCACCAACATCAACTTCGCCTTCGGCTCGCTATTCTCGTTCGTCATCGGCATCGGTCTCTACGGCCTGACCTATCTCTACCCGGTGTTCCTCGGGCGCATCCGCGGCTACGATTCGATGATGATCGGCGAGGCTCTGTTCGTCAGCGGCCTGGCGATGTTCTTCACCGCGCCGATCTCGGGCATCCTGTCGAACAAGATGGACCCGCGCCTGATGATGATGATCGGCTTCTTCGGCTTCGCCACCGGCACCTGGTGGATGACGCATCTGACCGCCGACTGGGATTTCTATGAGCTGCTCATCCCGCAGATCCTGCGCGGCTGTTCGATGATGCTGTGCATGGTTCCGATCAACAACATCGCGCTCGGCACCTTGCCGCCCGAGCGGCTGAAGAACGCGTCCGGCCTGTTCAATCTCACCCGCAACCTTGGCGGTGCCGTCGGCCTTGCGCTGATCAATACCGTGCTGATCGACCGCAACGCCTTCCACTACGCAAGGCTCTCCGAGCATGTGCAATGGGGCAGTGAAGCCGCGCAGACCAAGCTGCAGAACATGACCCGCAATTTCGAGCAGACCCCCGGCCTCGATGCGACAAGCGCTGCGATCTCCAAGTTGTCTGGCATGGTCCAGCAGCAGGCGGCGTTGCTGTCCTTCATGGACGTGTTCTTCATGCTGACGGTGCTGTTTGCGACGCTTGGCCTGTTCACCATGCTGATCCGCAAGCCGGCCGCACCGGGTGGCGGCGGCGGTGGGGGGCACTGATAGGGAGCAATTCCAGGAAAAGTGTAAGGCGGTTTTCCCGGGAAAAGCGCGCAGCGCTTTCCCTTGGAGATTGCGACAAGACAAGGATACGTGGGCAGCGGTTTCGGGAAGCTCCTCCAGTCCACGCCCGAAAAGCTCTGACCGCGTAAAAAACTCCGGGCCGCAAGCCCGGAGTTTTTTGCATTCGGGTCTATGGACTCAGGCCGTGGCCGGTTTGAAGGTCAGCGCGACGCCGTTGATGCAGTGGCGCAGGCCGGTCGGCGCCGGACCGTCGTCGAAGACATGGCCGAGATGGCCGCCGCAGCGGCGGCAATGTGCCTCGGTACGCGTCATGCCGAGCGACCTGTCCACGGTCGTGCCGATCGCCTTGGGGATCTCTTGCCAGAAGCTCGGCCATCCGGTGCCGGAATCGAATTTCGTCTCCGACGAATAGACCGGCAGGTCGCAGCCGGCACAGGCGAAAATGCCCTTGCGGTGTTCGTTGAGCAGCGGGCTGGTGCCGGGGTACTCCGTGCCTTCCTTGCGCAGCACGTCGAAGGCGGCCGGCGACAGGATGGCTTTCCACTCGGCGTCGGTCTTGACGACCTCGAAGCTCTCGGCCGCTTGTGCTGCCTGCGGATCGCCCATGCGCAGCATCGTTGCCGCGGCCCCGATCACGCCGATGGCGGCGGCACCGCTCAAAAGAAAGTCGCGACGGTTCATGACCAGTTCCTCCTGATGTCCTTTTGCCAAACTACACCGCCGCGCGGAAATCAAAAGCCGGTGACGGTAGCCCCTCGAACGAACACTCCGCGCCCTCCCACATCCGAATGCAGGCGGGCGCGAAGTGCACGGGCCAATTGCGGATCACGGGAGCGGGATCGTGCAATCGACGGAGGGTCCTTGCCGTCAGTTCGCCGGCAGCAAGCCCCTTGTTACATCTTGGGCAAAAGAACCTTGTCGATGACGTGGATGACGCCATTGGACTGTTCGACATCGGCGATCGTCACATTGGCGACATTGCCGTTCTCGTCGGTGACCGTGACCTTGCCGCCGTCGGCCTTGAGCGACAATTCGCAGCCGCCGACCGTCTTGACCTTGTGGGTGCCGCCGTCAGCCTTGGCCATCGCGGCCACATCTGCTCCCATCGCCTTGGCGCCGATGACATGGCAGGTCAGGATCTTGGTGAGCTTGTCCTTGTTTTCTGGCTTGAGCAGCGTCTCGACCGTACCGGCCGGAAGGGCTGCGAAGGCTTCGTTGGTCGGCGCGAACACGGTGAACGGACCGGCGCCCTGCAGCGTCTCGACAAGGCCGGCGGCCTTCACGGCGGCGACCAGCGTGGTGTGATCCTTCGAGTTCACGGCGTTCTCGACGATGTTCTTGTTGGCATACATGGCGGCGCCGCCAACCATCGGGTTTTCGGCGTAGGCGGCGGTGGCAAGGGCCGAAACGGCGATCGTACCGGCGAGCAAAAGGGTGGCGTATCTACGCATGATGTCGAACTCCTCGGGTTTTTCTCTTCCCATTCTTGGGGACGCGAGGAGATACGGAACAAACTCGCCCGAGTTTCAGAAATATTGTGATTCTTGATTTTATCCACGGCGCAGAGGGATTTCCCGAGCCATCGGCCGCCTGCCGACATGCTGTCTATGGGCATGTTCAGCGAAGGATAGACTTATGATAGTCTGTTGTGATTTTTCAGGTGAAGAGCCGGTCAGATGCTCTTCAGGTCGCCAGCGGCAACCACCGGTCCGGTCGGCTGTCCGGTCGGCGAACCGCCCGACGGCTCGAGGCTGACGGCAAGCACCGCGCCCTGGGCAAGCTTCTGCTGGGCCGCCGGCGAGACGACGATATGTGCCGTAGCACCGGTCGGAATGACGCCCATCGAGACCGGCGGGTTCTTGCCCTCGATCATCCACAGCTCGAAGTCCTTGCCGGAAGCACGCTCACCGGAGACATGCGACAGGCCGACTTCGTGATGCGCGGCGTCGTAGACGGCAAGATATCTGACGTCGCTGCCTTCGGCGGCCAGCGAAGCGACGAGGCGCGCCTGCGGCTGCTCGACCGGCGGGTTGAAGACGGGCACGGCGATGTAAATCGCCAGTGCCGCAACCGCGGCTGCGGCAAGGGCGCGCCAGAAGGCCAGGCTGGACCAAAGGCCGCCGCGCACTTCGGCGGGCCTGCTCACCGCGGCAGCGGTAGCGAACAGGCGGCGGTCGACCGCGGTCTTCACCGAAACCGGCGGCTCGACTTCCCGAAAGGCGGCGGCAAGCGGTGAGAGCCTGACCTCCCAGTCCTCGACAAGACGGGCGAAAACCGTATCCGCATCGATGCGGCGAGAGACGATCTGGCGTTCGTCGGCATCGAGCACGCCGAGAACGTACTCGGCGGCGAGCAGGTCGTCGCCTCCACGTTCCGGTCCTGTGTCTTCTGCCAGCGTCATCTTTCCAGGCATTCTCTGAGTTTCAACAGGCTGCGGCGCAGCCATGTACGCATCGTGTTCAGCGGCACGCCATGGCGCTCCGCCAGTTCGGCATAGCTCTCGCCCTTGAGATAGGCGCCCCGGACGGCTGCTGCCCGGTCCTTCTCCAGCTCATCGAGACAATGGTGGATACGTTCGGATTCGTCGCCCGCCACCGCCATCGCTTCAGGCCCCGGCGCCGGATCGGCCACGTCGAGCGCGGCATCGATGTCGGCGGCGGGGTTGCGCCGCGCTCTGATGCGATCGATCGCATGATTGCGCGCGATTGCCACCAGCCAGGAGATCGGGCTTAGATCGGAAACAGCAAAACGGTCGGCCTTCGTCCATATCTTGACGAAGACTTCCTGCAGCGCTTCTTCCGCGTCTCCCCGGTCGTTCAATACACGAAGACAGACGCCAAAAAGTTTCGCGCTGGTCTGCCGGTAAAGCAGATCGAACGCGGCCCGATCCTTCATCGAAGTCCGAACGATCAGCTTGGTGATGTCCTGCGGCGTCATTGCAGGCAAATTAGGCGATTGCCATGTATTTGCAACGACGGAAATAACCTTGTGCACGCCTAAGCTTTTGTGTGTCGCCGGCCCGGATCCGTCGGTCGATTGCCAATGGAATTGCCACTGGCTAGCTTGCCTTCATTGATGGGGGAGCGCGCATGTCGGTCGAACGGATCCTTTGGGAAGAAGATGCCACCGGCCTCGCCAATCTGGTCCGCAAGGGCGAGGTTTCGGCCGTCGAACTGACCGACGCCGCGATTGCCCGCGCCGAGGCCACCCGTCCCGACATCAATGCCACGGCCGAACCGCTCTACGATGCCGCCCGCGCCCGCGCCAAGACCGTCGACCCCTCGCTGCCGCTGGCTGGTGTTCCCTTCGCCATCAAGGATCTCGGCATCGCCATCAAGGGCGTGCCGACGCATGGCGGCAGCCGCATTCCGGCATGGCTGGCCGATGTCAATTCGGCGCTGACCGACCGCTATCTCGCTGCCGGACTTATCCCGATCGTCACCTCGACATCGCCGGAGCACGGGCTTCGATTGATGACCGAATCCAGGGCCTTTGGCATCACCCGCAATCCGTGGAACACCGGCCATACCAGCGGCGGCTCTTCGGGCGGTTCGGCAGCACTGGTCGCAGCCGGCGTCGTGCCGGTGGCGCATGCCTCCGATGGCGGCGGCTCGATCCGTGTGCCTGCCGCCTGCACCGGACTTGTCGGCCTGAAGACGTCGCGCGGCCGTATACCGCTGACGCCCCTGGTGAGCGAAAGCTGGTACGGCATGGTCGTCGACCATGCGCTCACCCGTTCGGTGCGCGATTGCGCGCTGCTGCTCGACCTGACCCACGGGCCCGATCCTCTGTCGCCCTATGCCGCGCCGCGGCCGAAAGGCACGTTCGCGGCTGCCGCCGCACGCGATCCCGGCAAGCTCAGTCTGGCCGTGTACCGCAAATCGCCGCTTCGCCTGCCGATCTCGGACGAGACGCTCAAGGCGCTCGACACGGCGGTGGCGCTTGCCCGCGAGGGCGGCCACACGGTCGAGGAGATCGACTTGCCCTTTATCGGCCGCGATTTCTTCGCCGATTTCTGCAGGACGGTTGCCTCCGCCGTCGCTGGCACGATGCGGGCCGAAGCGCTGCGCGTCGGCCGTTCCGTTGCTGGCGACATCGAGCGGGCCACGCGCGTGCTCGCCCGCTTCGGCGAACTGGTGTCGGCCGGCGAGACCTATGCCGACCTGCAGCGGCTGCATGCCGCCTCACGGCGGCTGATCGCAGAGACCGCGCAGTATGACGCCGTGCTGATGCCGATCATTGCCCACCCGCCGCTTGCCTGCGGCGCAATGGATCCGAAAGGCGCCGACGACCTCATCGAGAACCTGCTCGACAAGCTTCACCTGACGCCCTTGCTGAAGCTGAAGCCGTTCTTCGGCCAGTTGATGGACAAGAGCCTCTGGTTCACCCATTGGCCGGCGATCCAGAATGTCAGCGGCCAGCCATCGATCGCCCTGCCGGTCCATGTCACCGACGCCGGCCTGCCGATCGGCGTCCAGGCTGCCGGCCGTCCGGGCGACGAGGAGACGCTTTTGTCGCTCGCCGCGCAGATGGAGAAGATCTCGGGTTGGCTGGGTCGCAGGGCGCCGCTGATGGTGCCGACACGATGACGAGGTCGTGAAGCGCTCGAATATGACAGCAAAGCCATTTGCGGGCGGCGCCAATTCCCGCTAAGACGCCGCCGTCCTTACCGATCTCCAGGGAAAAAAGCCGATGACGGAAATAACCGCCACCGCCGAAATGCAGGCAGCCCTGTTGTCGCGGGCGCTGCCCTACATGCAGCGCTACGAGCACAAGACGGTCGTGGTGAAATATGGCGGCCATGCCATGGGCGACATCGAGCTCGGCAAGGCCTTCGCGCGCGACATCGCGCTGCTCAAGCAATCCGGCGTCAACCCGATCGTCGTCCACGGCGGCGGCCCGCAGATCGGCGCCATGCTGGCCAAGATGGGCATCGAATCCAAGTTCGAAGGCGGCCTGCGCGTCACCGACCAGAAGACGGTCGAGATCGTCGAAATGGTGCTGGCCGGTTCGATCAACAAGGAGATCGTCGCGCTGATCAACGCCGAGGGCGAATGGGCGATCGGCCTGTGCGGCAAGGACGGCAACATGGTGTTCGCCGAAAAGGCCCGCAAGACCATGATCGATCCGGACTCCAACATCGAGCGCGTGCTCGATCTCGGCTTCGTCGGCGAGCCGGTCGAGGTCGACCGTACCTTGCTCGATCTTCTGGCACGCTCCGAAATGATCCCGGTGCTGGCGCCGGTGGCGCCGGGACGCGATGGCCACACCTACAACATCAACGCCGACACCTTCGCCGGCGCCATTGCCGGCGCCTGCCAGGCGACGCGCCTGCTATTCCTCACCGACGTGCCGGGTGTGCTCGACAAGAACAAGAAGCTGATCGACGAACTGACCGTGGCCGAGGCCAAGGCGCTGATCAAGGACGGCACGGTCTCGGGCGGCATGATCCCCAAGGTCGAGACCTGCATCGAAGCGATCGAGCGCGGCGTCGAAGGCGTTGTCATCCTCAACGGCAAGACCCCGCATGCGGTGCTGCTGGAACTGTTCACCGAACATGGCGCCGGCACGCTGATCGTGCCCTGAGGGGCTCGTCAGCCGGCTAACTTTCTCGCCTCGGCATCTTCAATATTGTCGATGGTGGGAATGGCGGGCTTTCTGGCCGGGCGTCGAACGGACATCGATTCCTCCTCGGCATCCTGCGGCGCGCCCCAGAATTCGGCCAGCGTCGGGCCGTCTTTCACCCTGATGTCGCGGACCAGAAAGCCCCAGACCTCGCGGAACCACACGCGGCGGCCCATCTGTGTGTACCAGCGCATCGAATGGCGCTGCTCGGGATCCTTGTGGAACAGGATGCGGGCCAGCGCCTTCGGCCGTGATTGCACCGCCAGCTCGATCAGCTTGACGCTGAAGAACAGCATCCACGGCTTCAGCCGCGTCATCTGCAGCACCTGGTGCTTGTAGTCCCACAGGCGCGCATCCTGCTGGATCACCTTGCGATCCCGCGCGATGCGGAAGAACGGCGTCCAGCGATGCGGCGTCACATAAAGCGCCTGGATCTGGTCGGGGTCGTAGGCGATGAGTTGGCGAAAGCCGCGCCACAGGTCGCGAAACCCTTCGTCCTCGAAGCCGGACACCCAGGTCGCCATAGACAGGATGCCGCTGAGACGCAGCAGCCTTATCGCCTCGCGATCGGATGAGGTGCTGCCGCCCTTGCGGATTAATTGAAGCGTCTGCTCGTCGGTGTTTTCCATGCCGAGCAGCCAGCGGATGACACCGGCCTTGCGGTAGAGATGCAGGATGTCGGCATCGCGCACGATGTCGTCGGCACGGGTCGAACCGACGATCAGCACCGGCACGTTCTCGGCGATCAGGGCATCGAGGAAGGCCCGCCAGGCTTTCTTCGAGACCGTCGGATTCTCGTCGGCAAGATTGATGAGCTCGACGCCATGTTGGCGATGCAGCCATGCGATCTCCCTGGCGAATTTCACCGGATCGCGATGCCGCCAGCGGGTCCAGAAGCCGCGCTGGCCGCAATAGTTGCACAGATGCGGACAGCCGCGCGAAAACTGCATGACCACGGCCCGCTTGCCGCCCCAGTAGCTGTAACTGGGATGGTCGATCAGTTCCCAGCCGACGCGGTAGGCGTCGAGGTCGGCAATGGTCATGGCCGCCTGTGTGGCGAAGGGGCGGCTGAGATCGTCGCGATAGGCGATGCCGGCCACGCTCGCCGGCGGCTGGCGCATCTCCAGCCCTTCGATCAGCGCCACCACCGTCGCTTCGCCCTCGCCGCGCACGATGAAGTCGAAGGCATCGGTAGCGGCCAGGATGTCGCGCCAATGATAGGTCGGGAAAACGCCGCCATAGATGATGATGGTCGCCGGCTCGCGCTCCTTGATCATGCGCGCGATCACCAAGGCGGTCGGGTGCGCCGAGGTCGAGCCGGAATGGCCGATCAGGACGAAGTCGGGGTGGTCCTCCAGTGCGCTGCGCACGACGTCATCGAGCGGCATCGGCCCGAACTCGGCGTCGACGAGGCGCACCTGATGGCCGGCATCGATCAGCGGCCCGCCGATCGCCAGCAGGCCGAGCGGCGGCAGGTGATCGTCGGGCACGCGGCTGCCGATGGCGGTGTGCGGCGGATTGATCAGGACGATTTTCATGGCGGACCTCCTGGGCAGTTGGTCCGCACAAGCTGGCCGGCGATGTGGACACGTGCTTGGCCCGTTTCAGCAGTTTGCGTGCAGCTTTTCCTCAAGGAGTGCGAAGGGCAGGCATTGTCATCGCCTGAGATGCCCGAGCGGCACATGGCCCGGGCCCTTGATGTTCTGCAGCACCAACTGCGTGTGGACGTCGCGCACGCCGTCGAGCCGCATCAGCCGGTGCATGACGAAAGCGTTGAGCTCGTCGACCGACGGCACCATGACATGCAGCAGAAAGTCATGGTCGCCGGTCATCGTCCAGCACGAGGAAACCTCGTCCATGCGCTGCACGGCGGCGATGAAGCTTTCGGGCGAGCCGTCGCTGTGGCTGACGAGGCGCACCTGGATGAACACCTCGACCATCAGCCCGACAGCGCGGCGGCTGATCACGGCGGCAAATCCCTTGATGATGCCGGCCTCCTGCAGCGCCTCGAAGCGCCGCGCGCATGGTGTCGTCGACAGGCCGATCTCTTGCGCCAGCTCGGAAACCGGTTTGCGCCCGTCGCGCTGCAGGACATCGAGCATCTTGATCTCGAAATCATCGAATCGAGGCATTTTCACTCCTTCCTGGGAATTTCTGAGTGAATATTATCCCGATTTCCGAATTCGAGCCATCATCAAAACCGATTCGCCTCCGCAAATCCGCTTAACGTTCAGCACGTCAGCGATTTGCTTTGCGAGGAGAAAAACCATGACGACGATGAGCGTTGCCGAATACGCCCGCGACTGCGCGGCGCAAGGATTGCGCGGCGACTACTCGGTCTGCCGTGCCGATTTCACCGTGTCGCAGGGTTACGATTACAGCGATGAAGAGCAGGCGGTGTGGCGCACGCTGTGCGACCGCCAGACCAGACTGACGCGCAAGCTCGCCCACCATTCCTACCTCGACGGCGTCGAAAAACTCGGCCTGCTCGACCGTATTCCCGACTTCGACGAGGTCAGCGCCAAGCTGCGCAAACTGACCGGTTGGGAGATCGTCGCGGTGCCGGGGCTCATTCCCGCGGCTCCGTTTTTCGACCATCTCGCCGATCGCCGCTTCCCGGTCACCAACTGGCTGCGGACCAGGCAGGAGCTCGACTACATTGTCGAGCCCGACATGTTCCATGATTTCTTCGGCCATGTGCCGGCGCTGTCGCAACCGGTGTTCGCCGATTTCATGCAGATGTATGGCGAGAAGGCCGGCGACATCATCGCGCTGGGTGGCGACGAGATGATTTCCCGGCTCTACTGGTACACGGCCGAATATGGCCTGATGCGGGAGGCCGGCCAGCCGCTGAAGGCCTTTGGCGCCGGCCTTATGTCGTCGTTTACCGAGCTGCAGTTCGCCGTCGAAGGCAAGGACGCCCACCACGTGCCCTTCGACCTGGAAACGGTGATGCGCACCGGCTACGAGATCGACAAGTTCCAGCGCGCCTATTTCGTGCTGCCGTCCTTCGACGCCTTGCGCGATGCCTTCCAGACCGCCGATTTCGCGGCAATCGTCGCCCGGCGCAAGGACCAGCCGGCGCTCGATCCGGCGACGCTCTAGAGCATTCCAGGAAAAGTGTGAAACGGTTTTCCGTCCGGAATTGCGTCAAACAAAGAGTTAGAGCGGATCGCCGTTCCGTGAAACGGTGAACTGCCCTAGGCAGCATGCTGCCCTGCAGCCGTCAGGCGGTGACCACCTTGCTGAGATGGTCGCCCAGCCGGCAGGCCAGCGCGGTGATCGTCGTCGTCGGGTTGCATTGACCCGACGTGCAGAACACCGAGGAGCCGCCGACATAGAGATTGTCCATGCCGTGCACCTTGCAGTTGGCGTCGACCACGCTCTTGCTGATGTCGGTGCCCATGCGCGTGCCGCCCATATGGTGATGGCCCGCCGTCTCGTCGTTGGTCGGATAGTCCTGACCATTGCTGATCCAGTCGGCAATGCGCACGCGGCCGAGATTCTTCTCGATCAGCGTTGCGCCGAACAGTCTGAGCCCTTCGAGAAGGGTGCGATGTTCCAGTTCGGATTTCTTCCAGTGCAGTTCGATGCGCGGCACGCCGGCATGGTCGACATCGGTCTTCGACAACTCGATCTGGTTGGAGGCCAGCGGCGCCTGTTCCCAGGCGACGTAGAGCTGGGCCGCGCAGCGCAGTCGCTGACTGAGCTGGTAGGACATCCATTCCGCCATGCTGGGCGCCGTGCAGGCGAGGTCGGCGATAAGGCTCTTGACCCCGGGATACGGCGTCTCGATCAGCCGGATGCCGAAGTTCATGATCTGCAGCCGCTCCATGGCGGCAAACGTCGGCGAGAAGAAGGCCTCGTTGACGGCGTCGACCTCGAACGCGTTGTAGTCGGCCAGGATGGCGTTGCCGCCCTCGAAGGTCGGATGCTCCATCCAGTAGCGGCCAAGCGCAGTTGCATTCGGCACGACGCCGCCGTTCGAGCGCTGGTTGGACCACAGAAGCAGCCGCGAATTCTCCAGCCCACCGGTGCAGACGATGAAATAGTCAGCGCTGAACGAGCCGGCATCCTGTCCGTTCGACCACAGCCTGGCGCCAGTCACGCGTCTGCCGTCGCCGGCAAGTTCGGTGGCACAAGTGTTGAGCACCACCGCGATGTTCGTGGCCTTGTCGAGTTCATCGCCGAACTTCTCGGCGAAGCGCACGGCCGGGCTCTTGATCAGCTGCACCCAGCGAATGTCGTCCGAGATCGGCATATCGGGCCGGAGGGCCGGAAGGTCGAGAATATCGCGCACTTCCGGCAGATAGGGTTCGATGTCGGTGCGGGCGATCGGCCAGCCCGTATCGGGTACCCAGGCCTTCGGCTCGAAATCCTGCTTGTCGAGCACGCGGCACCAGCCTGCCCAGTGGTTGGAACTGCCCCCCATGAACCGCAGCCGGGTGATGTCGAGATCGAAATAGAAATCTCCGACCGTGCTGCCCCGGTAAAAGTCCTGCGAGTCGTCGCTGAATTCGCGCGGACCGGCCTCCATCACCACCACCGGAATGCCGGCCGCGCCAAGCTTGCGGGCAATGGTCATGCCGGCCGGACCGGAGCCGAGGATGCAGACCTTCGGGGTGAAGTTCGCAGCGCGATACGCCTCGTAGCTGTCGAAGATCATGCCAGGTCGCTCCGCTTCAGGATCCAGCCATCGACCTCGACGATCTCGTTCGGGTCGGGCTTTGGACCGGCGGCATCGGCATCAGGCAGCTTGCGGAACAAGGACAGGGCAGGCAATGCGATCAACGCCTGCACGAGCGCGCGGCGTGACATTTTCTTGATGATGAAACTCATGGCTGGTCTCTCGGCTGGGCTTCGGCACTGCATGGCGTTCCCAGAACGGCAATTCCCGGAACGACACATGCATCACCGTGGAAGCCAGTATCGTGCCAAGTCTGGCCGCAAAGCAGTGAAAACCCGGCTAAGCGGTACAACCGAGTGCAAACAGGGTTAGAGTTTTCTTAACAGGCCGGTTGCGGCAGATCGGATCACGCCGCCTCGGAAATGCCGGTGTCGATGATCGTCAGGTTACGGCCCTGGTGCTTGGCCTGGTAGAGGCGCCGGTCGGCGGCGCGCATCAACTCCGACACGCTGGCTTCCTCGCCGCAGACAGTACCGCCGATGCTGACCGTGAGCGGAATGGTCCGCTCGTCGACGGGCCGGAAGCGGATCAGCTCGACTTCGCGGCGAATGCGCTCGGCGACGCGCTTGGCCTCCTGCTCGGTGGCGCCAACCAGAAAGGCGCCAAATTCCTCGCCGCCGATGCGGCCGAGCACATCGCCGCTGCGCACGCCGCGCTGAATCGCGCTGGCGATCAAAAGCAGCGCGTCATCGCCGGTCAGGTGGCCGAAATTGTCGTTGATGGTCTTGAAGTGGTCGGCATCGATGATCAGCAGCGCGCCGCGATCGGACTTGCGGCGCGAACCGTCGAGCGCGGCAAAGAAGCTTTCCCGGTTGAGCATGCCGGTCATGTCGTCGCGGCTCGCCTTTTCCGCCAGGCGGCGATGCGCGGCGGCGAGCTGGGCATGGGCTCGGGCGAGATCGCGATGCGCGTTTTTCAGCCTGTCGCTTTGCCAGAAAGTGCTTGCGCTGGCGGCCCACGCCAGCACCAGCGGACAGAGCGTGGAGGTCAGCCAGATCGTCCGGTTGACCGGAAATCCCATGGCCGGAACGATGATCAGGGTCAGCAGGAGAGAGGCCGCGACTGAGGCGAAAGCAACGGCGGCGGATCTCAGAATTATGCTGTTCATCGCTTGCTCCCACAAGACTGCCTCTCTGCCAGCAAGCCCTGAAGGCCACCTTTCCCAGATGCCTAAAATTTGAATCGTGAGACGATTTACGCAACCTCAACGAGCAGAAGTTGTGGATAAAGTCGCTTTCGGAATGCGCGTTTCATGCCATAAGGAGTCCATGACCACGCTCCCTGACCCCGCCCGCTTCGCCCATGTCACCGACTGGGTCTTCGATCTCGATAACACGCTCTATCCGCACCATTCGAATCTGTTCTCGCAGATCGACGTCAAGATGACCGCCTATGTCGGCGAACTGTTGGCATTGCCGCGCGACGATGCGCGCAAGTTGCAGAAGGAGCTCTACCGCGAATATGGCACGACGCTGAACGGCCTGATGACACGCCACGGCATCGACCCCGACGATTTCCTCGAGAAGGTCCACGACATCGACTATTCATGGCTGGTGCCCGATCCCGTTCTCGGCACCGCCATCCGCCAGCTTCCCGGCCGCAAGTTCATCTTCACCAACGGCGACCGCAGGCACGCCGAGCGCACCGCGCGCCAGCTCGGCATCCTCGACCATTTCGACGACATCTTCGACATCGTCGCTGCGGGGCTCAATCCCAAGCCGGCGCGCCAGACCTACGAGAAGTTCGCCGAACTCCACGCCGTCACCGGCCACAATGCGGTGATGTTCGAGGATCTTGCCCGTAACCTTTCGGTGCCGAAGTCGCTCGGCATGACCACGGTGCTGATCGTGCCGCGCAATTTCGAGCCGACCTTTTCCGAGATATGGGAGCGCGACCCGGCCAATGAGGATGATGTCGATTTCGTCACCGACGATCTGGCGGGGTTTCTGACGGCGATTGTGGAGAGGGGGGAGGGGAAATGAAGAAATGATGAAATGACGAATTGGGGATTGATCCGAACGCAGAGCCACAATCCCTTCATTCTTCAATTCTTCAATTCTTCAATTCTTCAATTCTTCAATTCTTCAATTCTTCAATTCTTCAATT
>NZ_RZPB01000570.1:0-3977 GCF_003998535.1 Mesorhizobium sp. M7A.F.Ca.AU.002.02.1.1
CGGCGCGTGCCAGTATGGATTGACGATGATCTCGGTGATCTTGGAATTGACGATCGGCGTCTGGCGATCGATCTTGCCGACGATCGCGGTGTGGCGAAGCACGACGCGGTCGTTCTCGACCGCTTCGACCTGGGCTGCCGGAATGTCGACCAGCACGTAGCGGCTGCCCAGCGTGCCGGCCTTCTCGCGCAGCCGCTGCAGATTGGTCTGCAACTGGCCAAGCCGGATCTGCGCCGAAACGTTCATCGCCGCATAGGTGTATTTGCCCATCGAGCCATCAGCCGGCAGGCCGTGACGCAGTTGGAAGCGCTTGACTGCCGAGTCGACATAGGAATCGAAAGCCGTCGAAATGCCGGCGCTCTGCGACAGGTCGCCGGAAACCATCAGCCGCTTGCGCAACGGCACCACATCGGGATCATCGACGCCAAGCTGCAGCTTCTTGGTCGCGGGAACCTCGACCCAGCCACCCTGCCCGACAATGTTCTGGTATTGCCCGACCGCCTGTTCCGTGAAGGCAACGGTCTGCGGGCTGAAGATCGGCAGCGTCGAAGCCACCTTGCCACCCTCGCTGGCGCGGGCGTCGAACTGGTCGTCCCAATTGCCGCGCGCCGAGGATTTCAGGATATCACCGATCACATCCTGCGCATTGGCGCCGCCGGCGACCACCGCGGCTGCGAGCGCGGAGGCTCCGGACAGGAAAAAACGACGGCTGGTTTTCATGGACGTTCCAGACATTGGTAGCAGTTCGATCACTTGCTGCGTTGATCACCGGGCGATCTCGCCCGCACTGTAAAATTGGCAATCTTAACAATTAGCCAACCATGGTCCGTATCAGCTTGGTGTGACAATGCACAGGCGCGATACGGGCTGCGGGTGAACGCATGGCCTTCACCACAGCATCACTGCCATTCTCGGTTCCATTGGAATATGGCGGCAACGTGGCCTTGCGGCCAAATCCGACCGGCCAGCATTCCGAAAAGAACGGACCGTGCTTTTTGGGTATCGATCGGCGATCGACCACGCGGTGCAATGACCAGCCAAATCAAAGAAAGGCCGATGCCTCTCGGCACCGGCCCTGACTGAAGGTCGATATTTCGGCCGCGCTTCTGTGGCGCGGGCCGGATCCGATGCGGCGGATGTCTTACATCCTTACATCCGGTAGGCGATGGTGTCGTTCCAGAAGCGGTCGAGCCGCTGCAAAGCGCGGTTCATCTGCTTGAACTCATCGGTGTTGATGCCGCCGACCTGTTCGATCGAGCCGACATGACGCTCATAGAGGCCGGCGACGACCTCGGCCACCTCATTGCCCTTCGGCGTCAGCGAGACACGGACCGAACGGCGGTCGATGCGCGAGCGCTGATGGTTGATGAAGCCGAGATCGACCAGCTTCTTCAGATTGTAGGAGACGTTCGAGCCGAGATAGTAGCCACGCGAGCGCAGCTCGCCCGCGGTCAGTTCGGAATTGCCGATGTTGAACAGCAGCAGTGCCTGGATGGCATTGATGTCGGAACGGCCGTTGCGGTCGAATTCGTCTTTGATCACATCAAGCAGGCGGCGGTGCAGCCGTTCAACAAGCTGCAGCGATTCCATGTACAGGGAACGGATAGCCTCACGGCGATCGTCGGATACGTTGGCGGTCTTCGCCGCCGGACGCGAATTGATCATTGTCTTTGCCTCTCGTTTGTCGCCCTGGTGATTTTTTGTTTTTCACCTTGATCGCGACACTATCGAATACTCATAAAATTCGACTTAAACGCTAGGGCTAACAAGAGCTTACCGGTAAGAGGTTTCGGAAGAGGCTTAACGAACGGTCACCCGAGCAAGGATAATTAACCTAAAGATTTCGGCAACGATTGCAGGGCTCATTCGAGGCGACAGCCGGGCCGCCAATGGGTTCAACGGCTTAGTGGCGGACCGGGCGCTTCTGCAGGTAGATGACGACGCGAAAGACGACGTAGAGCACCGCCACCGCCGCATGCGAGACGACAATCAGCAAGCGGTGGCCGAACAACTCGGGAAAGCCGGCGTACATGACCGTCTCGGTCACCGCGCAAATGAACCATATCACCGGGCCCCAGGACGCCAGCATCCACAGGCCGGCAGCGGCAAAGGGAAAGAACACGGCGAGCACCACCGCCGCGACCTGCCAGTGCACGGGCATCAGGTCGAAACGCCACAGTGTGCCCGGATAAAAGCCGATCAGCTTGATCCAGTAGAGAATGCCGAACAGCAGGCAGTAGCCCGATATGACGCGCTGGAACCAGGCGAAGATCACCTCCACCCCCGAGGGCTGCAGAACGATGCGCCTTGAGGTCACCTCGCTCATATCAGGAGTTCCCGTTCGCCGAGCGGAGCGAAATAGGCGTCGACATCCGCTTCGCTGACCGCTGCGAGGCTTGCCGGCCGCCATTGCGGCTTCGAGCCCTTGTCGATGATGGCAGCGCGGATGCCTTCGTAGAAATCATGGCCGGCGAGCATCCGGTTGAGGATGCGGAACTCCATCTTCATGCAGGCTTCCATGGACAGCGTCAGTCCGGCGCTGATCTGCCGCCAGGCGACGCGCAGGCTGGTCGGCGAGCGGGTGCGGATCGTCGCCAGCGTCTTTGCCGCGAACTCATCGGCGGCGGCCGCACGCTCGAGGCTGTCGATGACGCGGTTCAGGGACGGTTGCGAAAAATGACGGACAATCGCCTCCAGCGTCGGCCTGTCGGTTTCTCGCCTTGCCTGCACGAAGAAGCCGCGCAGCACCGATTCCGGATCGCCGGTCAACGCCAGCCGGTCGAGGAAGCCAGCCTGGTCCTCGGCCTTGATGGTATGGGTGGCCAGCCCAGACCACAGCGCATCGCCATATCGAATGCGATTGCCGGTCAGCGCCAGATACATGCCGAAGGAGCCGCCGAGATCGGGCAGCAGGTGGCTGGCGCCAACATCCGGAAAGAAGCCGATGCCGACTTCCGGCATGGCAAACTGGGCATTCTCGGTCATCACCCGGTGCGAGCCGTGGAAGGAGATGCCGACGCCGCCACCCATGACGATACCGTCGATCAGGGCGACATAGGGCTTCTTGTAGCTGTTGATGCGGGCGTTGAGCCGGTATTCGTCGGCGAAGAACTCGACCGGCGGTTTTCCCGCCCGACCTGTCTCATAGACATGCAGGATATCGCCGCCGGCCGAAAAGGCCCTGCCCTCTGCCTTGACGACGATGACGTCGATGCCCTGGTCGGCCTCCCAGGCGGAAAGAGCGGCGTCGAGCGCCCCGATCATGCGGTGCGTCAAGGCATTGAGCGCCTGCGGCCGCGTCAAGGTGACGACGCCGGCCCGGCCCAGATGTTCGAAGCGGATCTCGTCGCCTCCGCCAAAATCCATCGTGAAAGAATCCCTCTCCCGGCCGCCGGGACTGAAGTGCTAAAGCGTGGCGCATGGGTGCGTCAATGGCGAGGACACCGGTGCAAGCTCTGGCCCGGACCAGGAGCCAGTGCTAAAAATAGAGCTGCAATACGGAAAACTGGGTAGAGTTCATTGCAGCGTACCTGCTGGGTCTTCGAACGGGACGATTGTTTATGACTCGATTTTCGCACCTTGCGCCGGTGGCAATCGGGCTGAGCCTCTGCTTGGCTGTTCACCCGGTCATGGCGGGGACTTTGGAAGACCTCTACAGCTCGCAGACCATCGTCAACGGCAAGTACGAGAAGAACCGCCAGTCCGGCTTCAAGCGCTGCCTCGACGCGGTTCTGGTGCGGGTTTCCGGCGATCAGCGCCTGCCGGCGAAACCTGAAATGACGGCATTGCGCGACAAAGCCGGCACCTTCGTCGCCAGTTTCCACTATCGCGACCGCATGGAAGGCATTCCCAACCATGACGACCAGGGCACGTACGATCGGCCTCATAATCTCTACTGCCAGTACAAGCCTGCTGACGTCGACCCGGTGCTGGCTTCGCTCGGCAGCAGGCCGTGGCTGACCGAGCGAAGCCAGCAC
>NZ_RZPB01000571.1:0-3974 GCF_003998535.1 Mesorhizobium sp. M7A.F.Ca.AU.002.02.1.1
ACATTGAGCCGCACGAAAACGAAGAAGCCGGTGAACGTCTGCGCGGCGCCCGTGTCCTGCCCCAGCTGCACCAGCCCGCTGGCATGCTGCTGGTCGTCGGACATCGCCTTTTCGATCGCCGCACGCCGCACCGGTTCGCTGAACATGTCGTAGCCGATGCCGGCTTGATTGGATGGATCCAGCGGTTCGAACAGCACGATAGGGGTGCGCCAGGGTTGCGTGGTGTCCGGGTAGATTGGATGACTGACGCCATAATCGTGCAGCATGTCGCGTTCGACCGTCGCCTCGTCGCCCGTCTTTGCCAGCCTGAGGAAGCCGATACCGCGCAAGCCGGCGAAATTCTTGTCGACATCGAGCGCGGTGAAGAAGGCCTTGAACTCATTGCGAGAAATATCGCCATTGCGGGCGTCGAACAGGGCCTGCGTCGAGCGCAGCAGCGACAGATGCAGGTCGATGCGGCTCTCGATCCGGTTGAGCGCATCGTCGGCAGTCGCCTCGAACTTGATGCGCGCGGCTTCCTGCGTGGCGAAGTAGGCAAAACCTGCCATCACCATGCTGATCAGCGCGACGGCGATAAAGGCGATGATCGGGAAAAGCTTCTTCAACGGATCGTGCGGTCCCTGAGCAATGTCGGACCTTTATGCGCAAGTCGCCCTGCCAACACAATGCCAAGGCCAAGCCATCCCTACGGCTGGCATATCACGTGTCCGGCAACCGCGATCTGGCTTGATCTCAGGCCGCGATCTTCAGCGCGCCCGGTCCGGGAATGGCGCCTGGCGGGCATTTGCCCAGAATGATCATGCCCAGCACCTCGTCCTGGGTGACATCAGTGGTGCGGGCGGTGCCGACCACCTGGCCGTTCTTCATGACGCAGACCCGGTCGGCAAGCTCGAACACATCGTGGATGTCGTGGCTGATCAGGAAGATGCCGATGCCGTCGGACTTCAGCTGCTTGACCAGTTCGCCGACCTGCGTCGTTTCCTGCGGACCAAGTGCGGCCGTCGGCTCGTCCATGATCAGGATGCGGGCGTTGAACAGGATCGCACGCGCGATCGCCACCGATTGCCGCTGGCCGCCCGACAGCTTGATCACCGGCTCCTTGAAACGCTGGAACCGGGGATTGAGCCGACCCATCACCTTGCGCGCCTCGGCCTCCATGGCAACGTCGTCGAGCGTGCCCCAGGCGGTCATCAACTCGCGGCCGAGGAACAGATTGGCGGCGGCGTCGACATTGTCGGCCAACGCCAGCGTCTGGTAGATCGTCTCGATGCCGTATTTCTTGGCGTCGCGCGGGTTGGAGATCGATGCCTCCTCGCCGTTGACGAAGATCTGGCCCGAATCGCGCTTGTAGGCGCCGGACAGGATCTTGATCAATGTCGACTTGCCGGCGCCATTATGGCCGAGCAGCGCCACGACCTCGCCGGGGAAAAGATCGATCGAGGCGTCGTCGACGGCGCGGATGCCGCCAAACGCGATCGAGATGTTCCTCATGTCGATCAGCGCGGTGGCTGCAGGAGCAGTCTTGTCAGTCATGGCATGCCCTCCTAGACGCGCTTGCGATAGACGGTGTCGAGCCACACGGCGATCACCAGTACGGCGCCGACGACGATGCTCTGCAGCGGCGAGTCGACACCAAGCAGCACCATGCCGGACTGCAGCGATTGCATCAGCAGGGCGCCGAGCATGGCGCCGATGATCGTTCCCGACCCGCCGGCTAGCGACGTGCCACCGATCACGGCGGCTGCAATGACGAGCAGCTCGTCGAGCGTTCCAAGCACGTTGGTGGCCGAATTCTGCCGGGCCGAGGAGATCGCCGCGGCAATCGTGGCCAGCACGCCCATGATCATGAACACCTTCATGGTGATCCAGCGCGTGTTGATGCCGGCGAGATTGGCCGCCTCGGGATTGCCGCCGATGGCGAAGACATAGCGGCCGAAACGGGTGCGGTTGGTGATGAAGGTCATGACCAGCCCGACGGCGACCGCCATCAGCACCGGTATGGCGATACCGTGGGCGATGAACAGGCCGCCTTCGGGAACGGTGATGTTGTTGGCGGCCGCATATCTGTTCACGATGCCGATCGGCCAGGGGTAGGAGTTGGCGAGCCAGACCGCACCCATGATGGCGCCGCAGGTGACGACACCGAGCAGCGCCTCGGCCCAGATCGGACGTAGCGGAAAACGGAAACGCTTGCGCTGCACCCGCCCGTTGAACAGCCCAAACACCACGGCGAGGCAGGCGACGATCCCGACAACCCAGCTCCAGGTTGCGCCGATCGATCCCGCCGGCCCGCCGCCCATCAGCTGAAAGGTGGCGTTAAGCGGCGCCACGGTCTGGCCTGATGTGACCCACCAGGCAGCACCGCGCCAGACCAGCAGGCCGCCCAGCGTCACGATAAAGGCGGGCACTTCGAGATAGGCGATGACGAAGCCTTGAAAGGCGCCGATCAACAGGCCGAGCGCCAGGCCGATGACCAGCGCCAGGGCCCAGATCCACGGATTGCCGAGTTCGAGCCCGACAAAACGCACCAGGAAATGCACCTGGGCAAATCCCATCACCATGCCGATCAGGCCCTCGGCGGAACCGACCGACAGGTCGATGTTGCGCATGACGATGACCAGCACCATGCCGCAGGCCATGATGGCGACCGCGGATGTCTGCACCGACAGGTTCCACAGATTGCGCGGCGTGAGAAAGGTGCGGCTGTCGAAATCGAGCGGGTTGACGCCGAGGCGCAGGCTGGAAATGACATGCAGCCCAATCCAGATGACCAGCAGCGCGCCGATCATGCCGAGCATCCGGGTGTCGATCTCGGTCGCCTTCAGGAACCGGGCGACGGCGCCGAGTTCCGACGCGCGCGCCGTATCGGCCTGCGGGTTGGACGTCGTGTCGGTCATGATTTCCTCCCACCGGCTGGCCGTCTGACGCGCATGCCGGAGCCCAGCCTAGAAGCTATCCGCATGATGCGGAAACACAATTCTTTGAGAAAACGCCGCGGCTTTTGGGCCGCGGCGTTCAGATATTTCGAAGTGGTCCGGATCAGTTACAGGCCGCGACGGTGCCGGCAGCGACACCCGCGCAGACTTCGTCCTTCTTGATCCAGCCAGCGTCGATGACGACGTTGAGATTGTCCTTGGTGATGGCAACCGGAGTCAGGAACAGCGACTTGACGGTGTTGCCGCCCGGCGTCGTGAAGTCCTTGGCGCCGGCGATGTCGCTCGTCTTCTTGCCGTCGGCCAGTTGCGAGGCGATCTCGGCGGCATTCTTGCCGAGCTCGCGCGCGTCCTTCCACACCGACACGGTTTGCGTGCCCAGGGCGATGCGGTTCAGCGCGGCGTGGTCGCCGTCCTGCCCCGAGACCGGCACGGTGCCGGCCAAGCCTTGAGCCGTCAGCGCCGCGACGACGCCACCGGCAGTGCCGTCATTGGCCGCGACCACCGCGTCGACCTTGTTGTCGTTGGCGGTCAGGAACTGTTCCATGTTCTTCTGGGCGTTGGCGGGCAGCCAGCCATCCGTGTAGGCTTCGCCGACATTCTTGATCTTGCCGCTGTCAATGGCTTCCTTGAGCACTTCCATCGAGCCCGAGAACAGGAAGTCGGCATTGGGATCGGCACCGGAGCCCTTGATGAAGACGTAGTTGCCTTCCGGCTTGACCTTGAACACTTCGCGGGCCTGCATGCGGCCGACTTCCTTGTTGTCGAAGGTCAGATAGAAAACATCCTTGTTCTCGATCAACCGGTCATAGCCGACGACCGGAATGCCTTCGTCCAGGGCTTTCTGCACGGCCGGGCCGATGGCCGAAGCATCCTGCGCCAGGATGATCAGGGAATTGGCGCCCTGCGAGATCAGGCTTTCGACGTCCGTAAGCTGCTTGCCGGGATTGGACTGCGCATCGGCGGAGATGTACTTGTCGCCGGCGGCCTCGATCGCCGTCTTCATGGCGGCCTCGTCGGTCTTCCAGCGTTCCTCCTGGA
>NZ_RZPB01000572.1:0-3974 GCF_003998535.1 Mesorhizobium sp. M7A.F.Ca.AU.002.02.1.1
CCGTTACTACATACCGGGTGGCAATGGTTGCACAGGTTCCCGGCCATCGCCCGAGCACCTCTGTGGCGGGAGGCTGACGGGACTTTGATTGCCGACGACACGTCTATCCACGTCGCCCGTGCACGGCTTCGAAATGCATCAAGCAGATTGCGAGATTTCGGGCATAGCGGAAAATCTCCGGATGGTGGCGCCGCAGCCAAGCCGCGTTATCTGTTATAAGTCATCAACTGACTGAAAGCGTGGGCAGCCATGTGCAACGATTATGAGCAGCATATCGCCTGGGCCGAATATTGCAGGATGATGCAATTGCTGGCGCTCGACATTCCCACTTATCAAACCGAACTGGATCTGCCGCAGGCGGATGACATCCGCATCAGTGATCCCGCCCCGATCATGCGCGCCGCCGGCGACACGATCGAACTCACGCGCATGACCTTTGCCTTTCCGCCCTCCGGGCCCAAAGGCGGGCCGATCTTCAACTTCCGCTCGGAAGGACGGAACGTCTCCAACAGCAAGCGCTGCCTTATTCCGGCGTCGGCTTTCTTCGAATTCACGGGAAAGAAGTCTCCAAAGGCTAAGCATCGCTTCACGCTCAACGGCGCCTCGTTCATGGCGATCGCCGCCCTGTGGCGCGATGGCGAAGGCAACAAGCCCCCGACATTCGCTATGCTGACGACGGAACCCGGCCTGGACGTGGCGCCCACCCACAATCGCCAGATTGTGGTTCTGCGCCCGGATGATTGGGCGGCATGGATCCACCTCACGAAACCCGAGGTGGAGCTGTTGAAGGCCTTGCCGGCCGGTCGCTGGCGGTAGAAACCGTGCGACAAGGAAGCGACTAGCTCAGATGCCGGTGCGTTTTGCGCAAACACGAAAGATTCTTGGCGGCTTGGCTGCGGCAATTGTGGCCCCTCGAGATCGCGGCTCTCGCCAAAGCGTCTGCACCTCGTTGTCACTGATTACCGAGTGGCCCCTTCCGCCATCAGCGACGCTTGGCTCGTCGGTGCGCACGAAAGGTATCGAGCGTGAAATACGTGCCCGCCTGCCTTGGGCGGTGAGGAAGTACGTCAAAGCCGAGACTGGTCGCATGACATTGCGGATGCGCGAAGACGATGCCGAAGAGTTCGAGGCCGCCTCGAACAAGATCGCCAAGGCACTGGAAACCATCGCAGTACTCCCGGTCCTGCCGCGCGAGGCCGAAGACATCCTTGCGATCTCTTCGCGTGAGCGTCACAAGTGGCTGAAAAACGGACGGCTGCAAAGCATTGGCACCCGCACCGTGAAGATGCGCGGTCGATCCAAGGCCGTCACCTTCCACGTGTTCGATCCCAGGCACATCGAGGACATCCTTGATCGTGATCTGCCAAGCCTTTGGCGTGAAGAGGACGCGCAGCAAGTTACAGAGAACAGGCGACGTGGCGCCGGCAAGGCTGCCCTGACGCGGGCGGGAAAGGGTAGCGAGAAGGTTCGCGGTGCCGGGAATAACCCCAGAGATGACGCTCCCCGGCCCAAGTTGAAGGGCTGGAACGCGTTCGACGACGAGGGCCTGCTCCGTTAAATCCGTCTAGCCATTCGCGTCCAGAATGAGCCCTGAGCGAAAGCTAACCGGGAGCCGAAACGATCTGCAGTCGCGATTGCACGTCCTGAACCAATCCATGCTCAAGGAGTTCTTCAAGCCGACAACCGCCCATTTTTGAGGATGGCAGATTCGACAACTTCGTGCTTGAAATGTTGGAAACCGAGGGCGGGCCTATAAGGCTTCGGCATGGCGGATCTGGGCCGCCTCTGCTTCTGATCCATGGCCATCCTCGCACGCATATGACTTGGGGCCAGGTCGCGGACTTGCTGTCAGCAGATTTCTCCACGACCATACCCCAATCGCTACCCGGCAGGAAAAATCATGGCTGTTTCCTATAGAAAGAATCGCTTGCCACGGTGGTGCAGGAAGTCGGCGAGGTGGATTAGGTCCTGACCGACAAATGGTGCTACATGGGCGATGAAGAATGCCCGCCCAGCGTACGTTGTCTACGCACCACCGCTGATCGGCCTTCCGTTCCTGGCTGTGATACTGGCTCTGGATGACATCGCAACGCCCTTTGACACCGCCGATGAAGCGGCCGCCCACAACAAGGTGATGGCGGTTACAGGTGCGATACGGCAAAGCGGACTTGATAATCACAAATAGGAGAACCCGTCCATGAAACTGCTACGCATCACACCGATTGTCATTCTTGCCTGTGCCTTTGCCCTTGCGGCCTGCGCCAACACCGTCCGAGGCGTCGGCCGGGACGTCAAGGCAACGGCCAACGCAGTCGACGACACGGTCAACAAACCATGATGCAGAGGACCGTCACGGTTATCGAGAAGACAACGGGCCGCGTGATCGGAGCGCTGCCGATCGATCTTGCGCAGCAGGATCACGAGGCCTCCGATGATCAGTATTTCACCAAGGCGTTCGAAGCCGCCATGGACAGTGGCCTCATTCGTGAGGCCGACAAGCATGCGGTTGAATTCCGGCTTGAATAAAGTCGACGATGCAACGGCTTTCTGTCGCGTATCCGCGCATTGTGGTTTGCATGGTTTTGCACCTCAGCCATCCAGCAGGGGTGAATCAACACACCGTCCAGTCCAACTATCCCTAGGACAGCCCGTTGCGGCTATGAATGGGAGCGGCCGGTTTTGGCCCGGAGGTGAAGCAGCAGCCGCTGCTCAAAGCCACTCAGTAGAGCAAATCGGCGTATTGGTAGGCGAACACCCTCCCGTTGCTCTCATCGGTCACCTCAAGAAAGTAGTTTCCGGATCGGTTAGCGTCACGGGCATTTTCGTTGCCTGTGCGGCGGCGCAATAGGATGTCGGGGCCCCAGCTCGGTATTCCGCTATCACCTGGCCCGCAGGATATTCTCGGATTTGATACCCCACGGTCAGCCCCAGGGTCCGAATCGTCCATTAGGGATGCCTAACATTTCCCTTTTGGCGAGGCGGGGTGTACTTTAGGTACCGCTGGGTGATCCTAGCGACCTACACTGCCCGCTGCCGAGAGGTGGCGGGCCTTTTTGTTTATGTGTGGAACGCCGAATTCCAATGGGAGTTGGAATGCTGTCACCGTCCTTCCGTGGAGGCGATGATGGCCATGGACGTACAGCCGTGGTCGGCCCGCTCTCTGCTTCCTCACTGGGCGGGCCATCTCGCGGGTCGCTCACCGGCAATGACCTGGTGCACCATGCCGTCGACCTCAATACGCAAGTTCGAATACGACCCGGAAACCAGGGTTCTCTCAGTGTGGTTTGTAGCGAGTGGCAGGCAGTACGACTTTCTGGATGTACCGCCGGAGATCGTCGCCGATTTCAAATCTGCCTTTGCCAAGGGCCGCTATTTCAATGATCGGATCCGCAACCAGTTCGCGTTCCGGACCGTGGCAAGCTCCGGTTCCAGCGGTTCATGCTGAGGCAGATTGTGCCAAGCGACCTGGCGGAAATCGCGCATGTCGAACGGCTGGCCGCAGACCGGACAGGTCATGAAATTGTCGCGCTCGTCGGCAGGCTCGCCGCCGTGCTGCGTGCCGGGAATCGGCGGTCCAAGGTCGGATAGCTTCGTCATAACCATCAAACATTCAATTCGTCTAAAATGTTCCGGAACCATTTTAGCGAGCGCTAATTGAATCGCACTATGCGAGTCAGCGCATGCGTCTGAAGTTCATCAAGCCCATGGAGCCCGAGCTGGTCGAGACGCCACCGCAGGGCGACGAATGGCTCCATGAGATCAAGTTCGACGGGTATCGGACCCAAATCATCAAGGATGAAAACGGGATCCGGCTGTTCACCAAGAACGGTTACGACTGGACCGGCCGCTATATCGAACTTGCCGGAGAGGCGGAGGCGATCGAGGCGGAAAGTTTCATCATCGACGGCGAGACAATCACGGTCAACGAGGCCGGCCTGTCCGACTTCCAGGCCCTGCAGTCAGCCGTCACCCGT
>NZ_RZPB01000573.1:0-3947 GCF_003998535.1 Mesorhizobium sp. M7A.F.Ca.AU.002.02.1.1
TCGTTGCTCTTGACGTTGATGTTGAAGCGGCGGGCCGGGAAGTGCGCCAGAACCTCATCCAGCGACGGCATCATGCCGATACCCTTGCCGCGAAACGGAAAGGTCTTGCCGCCATCCGCCGTATAGCCATAGCCGACATCGAGGGTCTTCAACTCGGCCATGGAATGGTTGCGTGTTTCTCCCTTGCCTTCCGTGCGGCAATCCAGCGTCCAGTCGTGGAAGACGGCGAAATTGCCGTCTGTCGTCGGGTGAACATCTAGTTCGAGCGCGTCAGCGTCCAGCGCGAAGGCTGCTTCCATCGAGGGGATCGTGTTTTCGAGGTAGGCATGGCGCGGCGGCAACATGCGACTGGCCGTGCACGTCTCACCCGTCATGCCTTCCCGTGCGTAGTCCTGGGCAAGGCCGCGATGGGCAAGCACTTCCGGCTTGCCGGCGGGGCGGCTCGACAACAGCGAGGTGTTGTTGAGCCAGATGCCCGCCGCGGCGACAACGATGATGCCGAAGAAGATCGTCCGTTTGCGCATCAAGTGATTTCCGATTCGTCCGTCCTGCGCGGCATCCTGCTTTGCGATCGGACTTTTTGACGGCGACCGGGCGGCGACATCGAGATCATCCTCGATATCGCCTGGTCGGCGGCAATGAAATCGAAGAACGTGTCGACTTACGCCTTGTAGACCACCTGGCGCACGTCGATGTAGCTGGCGCGGAATCCGGCCTCGCAATAGTGCAGGTAGAACTCCCAGAGCTTCTTGAAGCGGTCGTCGAAGCCGAGCGGGACGATCTTCTCCCATGACGCCCAGAACCGGTGGCGCCATTCGGCAAGCGTGCGCGCATAGTCATCCGGAAACACGCGCTCGCGCAGATGGGCAAGGCCATGATCCTTGCCCAGTGTCTTCAGGATCGACGGTGTCGGCAGCATGCCACCCGGGAAAACATAGCGCTGGATGAAATCCGGCCTTGCGCGATACGTGTCGTAGGCGGCTTCGTTGATGGTGATGATCTGCAGGCCGGCGGTGCCGCCGGGTCTCAGGCAAGCCTTCATCTTGCCGAAAAACACCGGCCAGTATTTCTCGCCGACCGCCTCGAACATCTCGATCGAGGCGATGCGGTCATAGGTGCCGGTTTCGTCGCGATAGTCCTGCAGCTTGATGTCGACCTTTTCGGCAAGGCCAGCCTTGGCGATGCGAGCCGTTGCAAAATCGTGCTGCTCGCGGCTGATCGTCAACCCGGTGACGCGGCAGCCGATCTCGCGCGCGGCGAATTCGGCGAAGCCGCCCCAGCCGCAGCCGATTTCCAGCACATGGTCCTTCGGGCCGATCCCTGTGTCTTTCGCCAGCGCGCGATATTTGGCGGCCTGGGCGCTTTCCAGGTCGTTGGCGCCGGTCGTGTAGAGCGCCGAGGAATAGGTCATGCTCGGATCGAGCCATTGCTTGTAAAAGGCGTTGCCGAGGTCGTAATGCGCCGAGATATTGCGCTTCGAACCGGTGCGGGTGTTCTGGTTGAACCAGTGGCGGATGCGCTGGACGGTGTTGATCAGCCAACTGGTGCCGCCCGCGATACGCTCGCCAATGACCGAATTGACCACGAACAGCTCCAGGAAGCTGGTCACATC
Source organism: Mesorhizobium sp. M7A.F.Ca.AU.002.02.1.1 (assembly GCF_003998535.1). Classification (NCBI taxonomy): domain Bacteria; kingdom Pseudomonadati; phylum Pseudomonadota; class Alphaproteobacteria; order Hyphomicrobiales; family Phyllobacteriaceae; genus Mesorhizobium; species Mesorhizobium sp. M7A.F.Ca.AU.002.02.1.1. The sequence continues at coordinate 1,613 of NZ_RZPB01000573.1, forward strand.
AGGGCTTTCCCAATCGCCGTCCATGTAGGATTCGGCTACGCCGATCGTGCCGCCGGAAAAGGCGCGGCCGGGCAAGCGCCAATTCTTCAGCACCAGTTCGGCATCTGGGCCAGGTCCCTTGCCGCCGACGAGGACGGCGCGGCCGTCCGGCAGCCTCACCTTGAGCGAACCGCGCGGCAGGTTCATCGCCGCCGACAGCACCATGCGCGCTTTCGCCGGCAGACCTTTGACGATCTCGGCGAAATTGAACTCATCGAGCCTGACCGCGTCGCTCAATGCTGCGCCAAAAAGTTCCTTTTGTGCCATCTCGTGCCCCCTGGATTTCCGCGGTGTCGGGGCAGATTGCCGAGCCACGGTTCTCTTGGATCATTCGCCAGCTTCGAACGCCGTTGCCGGTCCCGGGCGCTGACCGGCTCAGTGACGGGCGGGCTCGAATGAAACACGCGCTCTTTTACCAGAGCTTTAGCGCTTCCCAGTGAATCCCTGCGGCGATCTTCCACGTCATGCGGCGAAACTTCAAGAGGCAGGCCGCAAGCGGGGCTGTGCCACGCGGAATGCTTGCGCCAGCGAGAATCCGCTTTTTTGCACAGCAAAGGCCGAGCGCGCAAAAAACGCCTATGGTCGCAGAATTGCTCGTGCGATAGATCTAGCCATGCGTTATGTAATCGTCATTGCCGCCATCGCGTTTTTCCTGATCTGGGATGGCATGTACAATCAGGGCCGCTATCTCGACACAACAGTGAGAGAGCTTAGCCATGTTGTGCGATATGTTACCGGCAGAGCTTAACTCCAGTGGCGGCAGCCGCGACATCCTAGTCGATTGACGCCAACGTCCTGCCGTCACAAAAGACCCCAGCATTTTGATCGAGGAGGCGGGGTTGATCCGGCATATCGTTTTCTTCAGCGCGCGGCGAAAAGAGGATGTCGAGGCTGTGCGCACCGGCTTGCTGGCGCTCGGCAACATTCCTCATTCCAGCCTGTTCGAGGTCACGCTCAACACCAAGGTGGATCCGCTGTCGGACGAGGTCGACGTGGTCGTCTATGCGGAGTTCGCCGATGACGCCGCGCTGGCCGCCTACAAGGCGCACCCGCTCTATGCGCAGACCACCAGCAAGGTCAAACCGATGCGCGAACTGCGCTATTCCGCCGATGTCATTGCCGGAAGCTGATCGAGGCTTTGTCCCAACTGGTGCCTTTTTCGACGTCCGGTGAACTGGCGGGGGCGAAATGGCCGGGATTGCGATCAAGTCTTGAACCGATTTGCGGAATGATGCACATCGCGGCTGCATGACCCGAACCATCACTGGCACTCATCCGCTCGATCACCTGGTGCTGCCAACGCAGAGCCTTGAGGTGGCGCGAGCCCGGCTCGCCGCGCTTGGCTTCGTCGTGGCCCCGACCGGCATCCATCCCTTCGGAACGGAAAACTGCTGTGTTTTCCTGGCCGACGGCACGTATCTCGAACCGCTGGCGGTCGGCGACGAGCAGGTGGCGGCAAAGGCTATCGCGGACGGCAATGTCTTCGTCACGCGTGATCGCGCCTATCGCGACAGCAACGGCGACGAGGGGTTTTCCGCCATTGTTCTAGGTACGGGCAATGCCGATGCCGACCATGCACGCTATGTCGATGCCGGCATCTCGGCGGGAGACATGCTGGGTTTTTCGCGCGCTTTCACCGACCCGGCCGGCAAGAGCGACATCGCATCGTTCAAGCTCGCTTTCGCGGCCGGAGCCAAAGCCACGGACGCCTTCCTGTTTGCCTGCGAGCGGGTCAACGCGCCTGATGTCGACCGCGCGGCTTTGCAGGCCCACGCCAACGGCGCGACCGGAATTGTCGAGATCTTGGCGGTCAGCGATGCGCCTGGAAAGCAGCATGAGTTGATTTCTATCTCGGTGGATAATCCGGCCGCCGAAAGGCAGGGCGGCATGTTTTCCCTGCCGAATGCAGATTTGAGCGTGCTTGACCGCGCGGCTTTCACCGCGCGCTTTGGCCTGCCGGCCGGCGCGCCGACAGATCTACGCTTCGCAGCGGTGGTCTTTTCGGTTCGGAACGCCAATGTGACATCGAGGCTGCTTGCGGCCAATTCCATCCAACACGATATAGCGGGCAATGATATTGTCGTGCAGCCTGCACCCGGACAGGGCGCGGCTTTCATCTTCCGGGAGACCAAATGAACAAGCCCGTCGCGCCCAATTCAGCGGTAATTGTCGGCAATGTCGTCTTCGACAACAAGGCGGCTCTGTCGCTGATCGCCGGCCCGTGCCAGTTCGAGTCGCGTCAGCACGCTTTCGACATGGCCGGCGCGCTGAAGGAACTGACCGGCAGGCTCGGAAT
>NZ_RZPB01000574.1:0-3923 GCF_003998535.1 Mesorhizobium sp. M7A.F.Ca.AU.002.02.1.1
CCCAAGTGGCAAAGAAAAAGCCGACCTTGCGGTCGGCAAGCGGCAAAGAAAAAGCCGACCTTACGGTCGGCTTGGAGTAGGACGGGCCGAGGGGTTTGGGGGGACTTGGGGATGGCCCGTCGCAGCAATAATGCCTGACCCGGATGATGGTTCCATGACTGTGTCGCTTTTTTAAGAAATATTTGACGCCATGCGTTGCGAGCGCGCCATCAGCCAATCCCGCCCCGCATGGGCGAACACTGCGGTGAGCACGACGGCGCCGCCGATCATGCTGGCGGCTGGTGCAATCTCGCCCAGGAACAGGAAGGCAAACAGGATCGCGAACGGCACTTCGGCCGAACCGAGAAGCCCGGATTCGGCCGGCGGGATGAGTCGTGCGCCCTCCGTCCACAGGATCGAGGACAGCGCGAAGGACGCGCCGAAAGTGGTGAGCAGAACGGCATCTCTCGGCGAAACCGCCAGCGGATCGGTGACGAACCAACCGAGCACGAACAACAGGAATGCCGACACCGCACCGGCCCACACCACGGGCGTGTCGCGGAAGGCGCGAACCATGATCATGTAAAGGCCGCTGCCGATGGTCATCAGCAGTGCCAGTCCGTCGCCGAACAGATTGCCGGTGCCGAAGCCGGACCAGACCATGATCGCCACGCCGCACAGCGACACTGCGGCGGCGACCATCGTCTGCAACCGGAAGGGTTCGCGCGTCAGAACCCAGGCCAGCAGCGCCGTGACGAAAGGTGCTGTGGCATAGATGACAGCGACATTGGCGACGAAGGTGAACTTGAACGCCGAGATGAAAGCGATGCTGGCCAGCGCGCCTTCCACCGCCAGCAGCCAGCCGCGCCAGCCAAGCCGCAGGGTCTCACGCCCACCGGAACGGTGACGCCGCCACAGCACATAGAAGCTGATCAGGATCGCGCCGACAAAGCCGCGCCAGCAGATGATGGTCAACGGGTCGGCGTGGATTGATTTCGTCAGCACGCCCGTCAGGGCGAAGACGGCGGCTGAGGACGACACCAGGATGATGCCGAGTGTCCGCTCCGCGGCGGTGTCGGTGGCGGCTGCAATCTCAGTCATGCCGCCAGCCTACGCCGCTTGGTCCTGACATCGTAGCGTCAGCAATCATGGCCATGCACATCATAGCCGTTTGCGGAAATGCTCGGTGCCGACGATCAGCAGGCCGGCGGCGACGATCAGCGCAGCGCCCAGGAAAACTTCGCGGCGCGGCACGTCGCCCCAGATCGCAAAGCCGAGTGCGAATGCCCACAATAGCGAGGTGTATTCCAGCGGCGCGAGAACCGAGGCCGGCGTGCGCTTCATGCCTTCGAAGAGAAGATACTGCGCCAGGCCGCCGAGTGCGCCGACGCTGGCAAGCAGCAGCAGCTGGGTCCAGTCGGGTGTCCGCCACCAAAGCAACGCCGGCACCGCCGAAAACAGCAGGAAATAGAAATTGTTGAGCAGGAGCTGGATCATCGAGCGCTCGGCAAGGGCGGTCCTGCGCAAGAGCACGATGGCGATGCCCCACAAGAAGGCGGCCGCCAGCACCAGCAGCACCGGCACGGACAGGCCGAGATGGGTCGGATCGCAAGCGATGAACACGCCGGCAAAGCCGATCAGCACCGCCAGCCAGCGCAGCATCGGCACTTTTTCGCCGAGCAGGAACACCGAAAGCACGGTGACGATGATCGGGGCCGCGTAATAAACGGTGGTCAGTTCGGCGAGCTGCAGGCTGCGCGCGGCGTTGTAGTAGCAGAGCCACGCAGCAAGCGTGAAGGCACTGCGCACCAGCATCGGCCGCACGATCGGCGAGCGCATCGTGTCGGCAAACAGCTGTCGTCCGCCGATCGCCGCGCACGCGCCCAGAATGGTGATGCTGCGGAAGAACATGATCTGCCAGACGCTCATGCCGACGACCAGCAGCTTGATCGAAGCATCCTGTGTCGAAAACAGCAGATAGGCCGCACCGGTCAGCAGGATGCCTGCAAGAACCCGCTCGCGTGTTTCGAGAATGGCGATATCGGCCATAAGGCGCGTGGGACCAAATTTGCCGGAGCGGCAGAAATGCTGTGAGGAGCGACACAAGGGAGCCGTGAATTCAACTCCCTTGGTACCAAGCTATACGGGCGAAAACCCCTGCGGCGCTACGCCAGTCCGGTGCTTATATTGGGGCACGGGTCCATGGCGAGCTGCACTGTCGCCAAGCCTACTGCGTCGCCTGATAAAGCTCCGAAGCGGCTTCTTTCAGCGCGCGCCGGCCGTCGGACCTGAAATACATCATGTGCCCGCCCTCGACGACATCGAGACGGATGGGCTTGGCATTGGCGAGCGACGGGATCTGGCTCACCAGGTAGCGCGAGGCGAGGTAAGGTGTCACCAGATCGGTGTAGCCGTTAACGATCACGACGCCGAGCGAAGGGTTCAGCGAGCGTGCGCGCTGCAGATCGTCCATCACCCCGGCATAGCCTTGCCGCGAGGCGCCGGTCCCGTAATCCCAATTGTGGCTGATTTCGCCATTGAGCAGCCGATAGCTGACATCGGTGCGAAAATGCAGTTCGTCGCTGATATAGCCGACGAATGCCGACGTCAGCGCCGGCACGCTGCGGTCGAGCACCGGATCCGGGCCGGCGATGCGGGCGCTCTCGGGCGCGATGTCGGCCGTGCCGATCGTGGCGTCATAGGGGCTGAGCACCTTGCCGCTGGCGCGGGCGAACTCCCTTGCGAACAGGCCGGTGGGGATGCGGGCGGAGTTCCGCTGCACCAGGTCGAGCGGCAGGCCGGTGATGTCAGCCACGCGTTGGCTGGCCAGCCGCCTGCCTTGCTCCAGTCCGCTGGTGATTGCCGTGAGGTAATCGCCCATCGCATAATGTTCGACGTCTGCCAGCTTCTCCCGCAACGCGTCGCCGCTGACGCCTTCGGCGCGCAGGCGCACCGCAGCCAGTGAAGGCAGTTCGAGCGCCCAATGCAGCGGCTCGAATTCGTCGGGCTGCACCAGCGTGAACTCCAGCGCCGGCGAGATCAGCACGATGCCGTTCGGACTGATGCCGATATCTTCCTGCAACGTCCTGGCGAGCAGCGCTGCGCGGAACCCGCCATAGCTTTCGCCGGCGAGGAACAGTGGCGACCCGGTGCGGCCGTTCTGCGCGAGATAGAGCCGGATGAAGGCGCCTATCGAGCTGGCATCCTGGTTTACGCCCCAGAAATCGCGCGTGTCCTGCCCCGGTGCCTCGCGGCTATAGCCTGTTCCCACCGGATCGACGAAGACGAGATCGGTCATGTCGAGCCAGCTGTCCGGATTGTCGATCAGTCTTTGCGGTGACGGCAGGAATTCGCCGTCGGCTCCCGTCGCGATTATCCGTGGACCGAGTGCGCCGATATGCAGATAGGCGGACGCTGCTCCAGGGCCGCCGTTGAACACGAAGGTGATCGGCCGCTGCTGGTCTTTGGCCCCGCTTGCCGGCGGCTCCAGTGTGTAGGCGACGTAGAAGATCTCCGCCGTGACGTCGCCCTTGCCCGATAGCAGCGACAGGGTCGCCGCCTTTGCCTGGTAATCCAGCTTGCGCCCGGCCAGCGTGATCGAATGGTTGGTGGTCTGCGGCGGCGGCAGCAGGGATAGCACGCCGCCCGAGGGCGCCGGCCGCTCCGCCGTTTCAGCCAGGACGGGCTGCGCCAGGACGGCGAGCATCGGCAGGATAAGGCAGATCAGTTTCAATTTGACCGGCATGATGGCTCCGCGACAACGACTCCCGCATAGGTATGGCCGAGAGGGTCGAAGTCAAAGGAAATGGCTGATTTGAACTTGCAACGGCTTGCGCTAGAGCCGGATGATTTCAGGTCGATCGACCTGAAATCTGAATCCGGCTCTAAATCAAACAGATGGAGCATGATGCCGTCCGAAAACCGCTTCACACTTTTCGGCATCA
>NZ_RZPB01000575.1:0-3885 GCF_003998535.1 Mesorhizobium sp. M7A.F.Ca.AU.002.02.1.1
GCCCAGAACCTCTCCATCTCGCAATCGTCGGTCACCGAAGCGATCAAGGAACTCGAAAGCGATCTCGGCGTCGAACTGTTCGAACGCCACCCGCGCGGCCTCAACATCACCCACAAGGGTCACCAGTTCCTGCGCCATGCGACGAAAATCCTCGCCGATGTTTCCGACGCGCGTCGCTCTTTCTCCGGCGAGCAGGCGGTGGCGGCCGGCCGGCTGCAGCTCGGCGTCACCTCGCTGGTCGCCGGCTATGTGCTGTCGGATCTGCTCGCCCGCTACCGCCGTGCCTATCCCGGCGTCGAGGTCTCTGCCATCGAGGACAATGGCGATTATCTCGAACACCTCCTGATCGGCGGCAAGCTCGACATTGCCGTCATGGTCACCTCCAATTTGCGCGACCGCACCGCGTTGCAGTCGGAAATCCTCGAAGTCTCGGCCTATCGGCTGTGGCTGCCGCTCGGTCATCCGCTCGTCGGCGCCGACATCATCAGCATTGGCGACATTGCCTCCGAAACGCTGATCATGCTGACCGTCGACGAGATCGAGGAGAATACCGGCAAGCTGCTGACGGCGATCGGCGCCAAGCCGCATGTCGCCTTCCGCACCCGTTCCGTGGAGGCCGTGCGCAGTCTGGTCGCCACCGGTGCCGGCGTGGCGCTGCTGCCCGATCTCGTCTACCGGCCCTGGTCGCTGGAAGGCGACCGCATCGAATCGCGCGATATTTCCGGCTCCTTGCCGGTGGTCCAGGTCGGCATGGTCTGGCGGCGCGGCTCCGGTCTGCCGCAGGCCGCGCGCGATTTCATCGGTCTTGCCCAGTCGCAACGGACGGTCCGCCAGCGTCCCTGAGACGCCGGCTGCACATCTATCGGAAAAACCGATATCGCCCTTCTGATAAATGAATTTGCGAAACCGGAATTTTCAAAGCACTTTCGGTTCAGGGACCAAAGCCGCCATCAGAGCGGCATCAAGCCCAACGGACGAACTGACAGTTTTCAGTCCGCGCGTGACCCCTAACGAAGACCGAAACCGGCTTTCAGGGTCAGGCGCCTAAATGGGAGATCGACAATGAATTCATTCCTGAAGTCATGCACTGCTCTGACGGTCGCGCTGACCTTTTCCGGTCAGGCCGTCGCCCAGGTCAAGGAACTTGGCAAGGGCGAAGGCCAGGTCAACATCGTTGCCTGGCCGGGCTACATCGAGCGCGGCGAAACCGACAAGGGCTATGACTGGGTGACTTCCTTCGAGAAGGAGACCGGCTGCAAGGTCAACGTCAAGACCGCCAACACCTCCGACGAGATGGTCTCGCTGATGAATGAGGGCGGCTTCGACCTCGTCACCGCTTCGGGCGATGCCTCGTTGCGCCTCGTTGCCGGCAAGCGCGTGCAGCCGATCAACACCGATCTCATCCCGAGCTGGAAGACGGTCGACGAGCGCCTCAAGGACGCGCCGTGGTTCACCGTCGGCGGCGCCCACTACGGCGTTCCCTACCAGTGGGGTCCCAACGTCCTGATGTACAACACCGACGTGTTCAAGGAGGCTCCCAAGAGCTGGAACATCGTCTTTGAGGAAATGAAGCTGCCGGACGGCAAGTCCAACAAGGGCCGCGTCCAGGCCTATGACGGGCCGATCCACATTGCGGATGCGGCCAACTATCTGATGTTCCACAAACCGGAACTCGGCATCAAGGATCCCTATGAACTGAACGAGGGCCAGTACAAGGCGGCGCTCGAATTGCTGCGCGTCCAACGCACACTGGTTGGCCGCTATTGGCACGACGCCGCCATCCAGGTCGACGATTTCCAGAACGAAGGCGTCGTCGCTTCCGGCTCGTGGCCGTATCAGGTCAACACGCTGGTCGCCGCCAAGAAGCCGGTCGCTTCCACCATCCCGGAGGAGGGCGCCACCGGTTGGGCCGACACCACCATGATGGAGGCCGACGCCGCCAACCCCAACTGTGCCTATATGTGGATGGAACATTCGCTGTCGCCGAAGGTGCAGGGCGATGTCTCAGCCTGGTTCGGCTCACTGCCCGTCGTGCCCGCCGCCTGCAAGGGCAATGAGCTTTTGACCGACGAGGGTTGCAAGACCAACGGCTACGAGAACTTCGACAAGATCAAGTTCTGGAAGACGCCGGTGTCGAAATGCGCCACCCAGAACGATCAGTGCGTGCCCTACTATCGCTGGGTGTCGGACTATATCGGCGTCATCGGCGGACGATGAGCATCCTTGCCCTCCCCCTTGTGGGGAGGGTCGACGCATAGCGTCTGGGTGGGGTCTGCTCGGCAGTTCGTGGCAGTGCCTGGCCCTTCGCAAGGCTCAGGCGTTCGAAGCTCGAAAAGCCAAGCAATTGGCTTTCCTCCGCTATGCGGATCACTTCTCACCCCCACAAGGGGGAGATAGGACGTCGCGCGACATCAACACATCAAACCGGCAACGGACTGACAGCCCATGACCTCCGCCGTCTCCTTCCAGAAAGCCTCGCGCCATTTCGGCAGCGTGCGCGCGGTCGACGCGGTCGATCTCGACATCGCGCCGGGCGAGTTCTTCGCCATGCTCGGGCCGTCTGGTTCCGGCAAGACCACTTGCCTGCGCCTCATCGCCGGCTTCGAGCAGCCGACATCGGGCTCGATCTCGATCTTCGGCGACCGCGCCGAGGGCGTTCCGCCCTATCGCCGCAACGTCAACACCGTGTTTCAGGATTATGCGCTGTTCCCGCATCTGAACGTGCTCGACAACGTTGCCTACGGGCTGATGGTCAAGGGCGTCGGCAAGGCTGAGCGGCACAAGGCGGCGGAAGAGGCGCTGTCACTGGTGCGGCTGCCCGGCTATGGCGCCCGCCGGCCCGGCCAGCTTTCCGGTGGCCAGCGCCAGCGCGTGGCACTGGCCCGCGCGCTGGTCAACCAGCCAAAGGTGCTGCTGCTCGACGAGCCGCTCGGCGCGCTCGACCTCAAATTGCGCGAGAACATGCAGGAGGAGTTGAAGTCGCTGCAGAAGGCGCTCGGCATCACCTTCGTCTTCGTCACTCACGACCAGGGCGAAGCGCTGTCGATGGCCGACCGCGTCGCCGTCTTCAACGATGGCAAGATCATGCAGATCGGCACTCCGGAAGATATCTACCAGCGGCCGAGGACCCGCTTCGTCGCCGATTTCGTCGGCTCCTCCAATGTGCTGCCGCCGGATTTCGTGCAGCGCTATTCCGGCCAGCATCGCTGGGGGAGTCTCCGCCCTGAATCCATTCGCGTCGGCCGCGCGGCCAAGGGGGTCACAAGTGGTGAAGGCGTATCGGCCCGCCTCATCTCGACCAATTATCTCGGCGCCACGACAAAGCTGGCGCTCGACGCCGACGGGCTGCGGCTGCACGCCATCGTGCCGGCCGGCATCGCCTTGCCGGCAGAAGGCGAGGCGGTTGTGCTGACCTTCAACCGCGAGCACCTGCATCTGATGGACGAGCCGGCATGAGCCTCGACGCCGCCATGATGCGTGCAACCGCTCCCGCCATCCTGCCGGGTAGCGGCGGTCTGCGCGGCGCTCTGTCGGACCTTTTCTGGCGCAAGCCGAAGGTCCTGTTGCTGCTCATGCTGCTGCCTCCGGTTTTGTGGCTGGGCATCGTCTATATCGGCTCGCTGTTTGCGCTGCTGGCGCAGAGCTTTTTCTCCATCGACGAGTTTTCCGGCCTCATCGACCGCGAGTTCACGCTCAAGACCTATGGCGATCTGTTCCAGGCTGCCAATCTCGACATCATCCTGCGCACGGTGACGATGGCGGCTCTGGTCACGCTGGCCTCGGCCGTCATCGCCTTCCCCATCGCCTACTACGCGGCGCGCTATGCGCGCGGCCGCTGGAAGGCCTTGTTCTATCTCGGCATCATGCTGCCGCTGTGGTCCAGCT
>NZ_RZPB01000576.1:0-3867 GCF_003998535.1 Mesorhizobium sp. M7A.F.Ca.AU.002.02.1.1
TTCCGAAACGCTGTTCGATACGGTCCTTGCCGAAGCTGCTCTGCGAGCGTGTCCGCGCATTGCCCAGGGCTCAGGAGCGACGTGTCGACTTCCAGATCGTACACGCCGGGCCGGTGCACCTCTTCCTGCCACAGGCGCGCCACCGGGCCGCAATCCCATCTCGGGTCGATAGCGCGGCGGCATGGCCTGATCGCAAACGTCGACACCGAGATTGATCCAGACGCCATCGAAGCACTCCTGAACAGCCTTGGCGATGCTTGTTTTTCGATCGCGGCGCACCGTTCAGGATGATGATCTGGCCGATTATGCCTACCCTCGCTCCAATAAAAAAGCCCCGTCTCCGGGGCTTTTTTGACTTTCGTAAGCTCAGTTCTTTCGGGGCAGTTGTGGCACCAGGCTGCGCTTGCCGCCGTCCTTGCCCTTGGCTTCGGGCTTCTGCGCCACCAGCTTCTTGGCCGCCGGCTTTTTCACCACGGCCTTTCTGGACTTCGGCGTTTCTTCCGGCTCTTCCTTCTTCGGCTTCACCGGCGCCTCGTCGGCCAGCGATTCGAGCTTCAGGCCGGTCTCGCCGGTTTCCTTCTTCTCGACGGTGACGCGCACCGTGCCGCCCTTCTTGAGCTTGCCGAACAGCACCTCGTCGGCCAATGGCTTCTTGATGTGCTCCTGGATCACACGACCGAGCGGCCGCGCGCCCATGCGCTCATCATAGCCCTTGTCGGCGAGCCAGGCGATCGCGTCCGCCGACAGGTCGAAGGTGACGCCACGCTCGGAAAGCTGGGCCTCGAGCTGCATGACGAACTTCTGCACCACCTGATGGATGACCGGCACCGGCAGCGAGCCGAACGGGATGATCGCATCGAGACGGTTGCGGAACTCCGGCGTGAACAGCCGGTTGATCGCCTCGACATCGTCGCCTTCGCGCTTGGTCGAGCCGAAGCCGATCGCCGCACGCTGCGCATCCGACGCGCCCGCATTGGTGGTCATGATCAGGATCACATTGCGGAAGTCGATCTGCTTGCCGTTGTGGTCGGTCAGCTTGCCATGGTCCATAACCTGCAACAGGATGTTGAACAGGTCCGGATGCGCCTTCTCGACCTCGTCCAGCAACAGCACGCAATGCGGATGCTGGTCGACGCCGTCCGTCAGAAGACCGCCCTGGTCGAAGCCGACATAGCCGGGAGGAGCACCGATCAGCCGCGACACGGTGTGGCGCTCCATATATTCCGACATGTCGAAGCGGATCAGCTCCACGCCGAGCGACGCGGCCAACTGCTTGGCCACTTCGGTCTTGCCGACGCCGGTCGGGCCGGAGAACAGGTAGGAGCCGATCGGCTTCTCCGGTTCGCGCAGGCCGGCACGCGCCAGCTTGATCGCCGAGGTCAGTGCGGTGATCGCAGTGTCCTGGCCATAGACGACTCGCTTCAGCTCGATATCGAGGCCCTGCAGCACCTTCTCGTCGTCGGCCGAAACCGTCTTCGGCGGGATGCGGGCCATGGTGGCGATCGTCGCCTCGATCTCCTTGATGCCGATAGTCTTCTTGCGCTTGGCTTCCGGCACCAGCATCTGCGAGGCGCCGGTCTCGTCGATCACGTCGATCGCCTTGTCCGGCAGCTTGCGGTCGTTGATGTAGCGTGCCGACAGTTCCACCGAGGCCTTGATCGCCTCGTTGGTGAACTTCACCTTGTGGAACTCCTCATAATAGGGCTTGAGGCCCTTCATGATCTCGATCGCGTCCTCGATGGTCGGCTCGTTGACGTCGATCTTCTGGAAGCGCCGCACCAAGGCACGGTCCTTCTCGAAGAACTGGCGGAATTCCTTGTAGGTGGTCGAGCCGATGCAGCGGATCGCACCCGACGACAGCGCCGGCTTCAACAGGTTGGACGCATCCATGGCGCCGCCTGAAGTCGCCCCTGCCCCGATCACCGTGTGAATCTCGTCGATGAACAGCACGGCGCCAGGATAATCCTCGAGCTCCTTGACGACCTGCTTCAGCCGTTCCTCGAAATCACCGCGATAGCGCGTGCCGGCGAGCAGCGTGCCCATATCGAGCGCGAAGATGGTGGCATTGTGCAGCACTTCGGGAACGTCGCCCTCGACGATGCGCTTGGCCAGGCCCTCGGCGATCGCCGTCTTGCCGACGCCGGGGTCACCGACGTAGAGCGGGTTGTTCTTGGAGCGGCGGCACAGCACCTGGATGGTGCGGTTGATCTCGGACTCGCGGCCGATCAGCGGGTCGATCTTGCCGGCCTTGGCCTTGTTGTTGAGATTGACGCAATAGGCCGTCAGCGCGTCCTGCTGCTGCTTCTTCTTGCCGCCTTCCTCTTGCGGCTCGGCGCCGTTCTGGCCGCCCTGCTCGTCATCGGCGCCGCGCGGCGAGCGTGTCTCCGACGCGCCCGGACGCTTGGCAATGCCGTGCGAGATGTAGTTGACCGCATCGTAGCGGGTCATCTGCTGTTCCTGCAGGAAATAGGCGGCATGGCTCTCGCGCTCGGCGAAGATGGCGACGAGCACGTTGGCGCCCGACACTTCCTCGCGGCCAGAAGACTGCACATGGATCACCGCGCGCTGGATGACGCGCTGGAAACCGGCCGTCGGCTTGGAGTCCTCGTCGTAGCCGGTGACGAGGTTGTCCAGCTCGGTGTCGATATAGGTGAGAACCGTATGCTTGAGCTCATCGAGATCGACATTGCAGGCGCGCATGACGGCGGCCGCCTCGGTGTCGTCGATGAGCGCGAGCAGCAGATGTTCTAGGGTTGCATATTCATGGTGCCGCTCATTGGCGAGCGTCAGCGCCTGGTGAAGCGCCTTTTCCAGGCCTTGGGAGAAAGCCGGCATGTTACCTCACTTCTTCTCCATCACGCATTGCAGCGGATGCTGATTCTGTCGGGCGAAATCCATGACCTGGGACACTTTGGTCTCGGCCACCTCGAATGTATAGACCCCGCACTCGCCCACTCCATGATTGTGAACATGAAGCATGATGCGTGTGGCGGCTTCGCGATCCTTCTGGAAAAAACGCTCCAGCACGTGAACCACGAACTCCATCGGAGTGTAGTCGTCGTTGAGGATGAGGACCCGATAAAGGCTGGGCTTCTTGGTCTTGGTTTTGGTGCGCGTGATGACGGCCGTCCCACGGCCGGCCCCATTGCCGTTACCGTCGCCGTCTTGCATTCGCACCACGCGTCTCGTGGCAGTCAAACCGATCGTCACGTATTCCTGCCTCTTTCGATTCCCCATGCGAGTTCGACATGTAGGTGTTCGATGTACGATTTTAAGCCCTTCTGGTTAGCTGACAATATGGCTAGGTCACCAAACTTGGACGATTTTCGCAATCGTGAAGGGGCGCGAGGCTCTGGAACGGAAATTGACACGAAAAAGCCCGGCCACGTTTCCACGGCCGGGCTTTTTCTCGGGTCAAAAGGCTGAATCTGGGTCACGTCAGGCGAAATCAGTTCGCCCGGGCGAAATTACTTCGCCTTGGCAACGATCGATTCGAATGGCTTGTAGGCTTCCTTGGCGAGTTCGGCATAGAGATCGCCGATCTTGGTAGCCTCGGCGACGAACGCCTCATAGGACTGCTTGGCGTAGTCCGACTGGATCTCGATGGCCTTTTCCAGCGACTTGGCTGAAAACAGCTTCTCCACAGTGGCGCTGCCGGTTTCAAAACTCTTCTTGGTGTATTCACCAGCCTCGGTGGCAATCGCCTGTGCGCCCTTGGAGAGCGACGCGAAGCTCTTCAATCCGGTGTCGGCGAACTCTTTGCCGTATTTGCTGAAGTCCTCATAGGTCTGGGTCATTTCACGATTCCCTTGACGGTTGAGGCGTCCTTCTTCGGGGCGCCCTTGTGCAATGCAAGATAATATATTG
>NZ_RZPB01000577.1:0-3864 GCF_003998535.1 Mesorhizobium sp. M7A.F.Ca.AU.002.02.1.1
GTTCTACAAGGACGGCACCATGATGCTGCTCGGCGACGCCAAGAAGATGACCGAAGAGATCGTCAAAGCCATGGATCACTGATCCGGGATAAGCGCCGGGACACGCCAAGAATCGCCCGGCTTCGCGCCGGGCTTTTTCTTGGCAGGCTTTCTTGGCTTGACGGCGATTTCGGCGCTACGATGACGAATTCCCGCCTCGACGGCGGGATTGTCGTCGACGGAGACGTTGGTGCCTGACCCGATCGCATCGCCGCCCGCCGGGAAAGCGCCGCGCAAGCCTGGCCAGGCGGTGGTGATCGTGCATGGCATGGGCGAACAGCGGCCGATGGATACGCTGCGAGGCTTTGTCCAGGCTGTCTGGAGCCATGACCCCAACCGCGCGCCGTTTTATGCCCATGTCGCCGATCCGGCCGACCCCGCCGGCGCGAAGATCAACCAGAGCTGGATCACTCCCGACAGCCGGACCAATTCGTACGAACTTCGCCGCATCACCACGCCCTACGATGTCGATGGCCGCCGCACCGACTTCTACGAGCTTTACTGGGCCGACATCACGCAGGGCACGACGCGAGGCCGGCTTGCCGCCTGGGTGACAAATCTGCTGTGGCGCAAGCCCACCGACATACCGCCGGACGCCCGAAAGCTCTATCTGGTCACTCTGGTTGCCGCCATCATCGTCCTGGTCGCGACGCTCGCGCTTGCGACGTCGGTTTGGCAGCAGCAGATTTCGTGGACCGTCGGCGTCCTCGTCACCATCCTGGCCTCGTTCGTCATCTGGTCGGTGGACCGTTTTGGCCTTCCCTATTTCGGCGATGTCGCGGGCTATGTGCGCGCTGAAGCGGCCACGGTAGAGAAGCGGGCGCTGATCCGCGACCGCGGCCTGAAGCTGCTGAAGCGTCTGATGATGGACGATACCTACGATCGCATCGTGCTGGTCTCGCACAGCCTCGGCTCGATGATCGCCTATGACCTGTTGCAGATCTTGTGGTCCGATTTCAGGCCCCGAAAACTCGAGGCCATCCGCGACAAGGCGAAACTGAAGGCTATCCACGCCATCGACAAGGCGACGCTTGTTGCCGACGGCTCGGCATGGCCCGGCAGCCTTGACGATCTTGCCGGGTTCCGGCGCGATCAGTGGGAGCTCTATCGCCAACTGCGCACCAGGGACGACAGCCATCGGCCTTGGAAGATCAGCGATTTCGTCACGCTTGGTAGCCCGCTGACCCACAGCGAATTTCTGGTGACGCACAATCTCGCCGAATTCAGGCGCGGCATCGCCGAGCGCCTGTTCTCGGCATGTCCGCCGATTGCCGAGGGAGCGGCGGCCGGTGGCACCGTGCTTTATCAGGAAGGGCGCAACCGTTCTTCCGGCAAGCCACAGCGGGCGGTGCATCATGGCGCGGTGTTTGCTGCGACGCGCTGGACCAATATCTTCGACCGCGGCAACGGTTGGCTGACGGGCGATCCGATCTCAGGGCCGATGGCGGAGAATTTCGGCCCGGGCGTGGAGAACGTTCAGGTCGAGCTGCGCGGTTCCCTCGGCCGTGTCTTCACCCACACGCTGTACTGGTCGTTGGCGGCGACCGGTATCGAGGTTGCTGCCGGCGATCAGCCGCGCTCGCATCTCGCCGTGCTGCGCGACGCTGTCGACCTCGGTCGCAAACTGGAGCCGAGCCAAGCCGAAGTGCCGGCGATTCCTCCCCGAAAATAAGAACGGATTTCAGCGAACGGGGTCGTGGCAGCGCCGCTCGACAACTTCAAAGCAAAGCCGCTCCGGGCGGGCCAGAGTGGCTTTGTTGCAAGTGCAGTTCAACGGTTGGTGATAAAAACCGCTTCCTCATCGTCGCGCTGCCTGCCGCCAAGGGCCGCGGCAGCACTGGCGATAAAGGCGCCGATGGCCAGCGAGAGCGCACCAAGCAGGGCAAACGTCGCGCTGGCCTTCCTGGCTGTGTCGGCGGCCTGCTGCGCCTTGACCTTGGCGTCCTGGGCCTTGGCGAGGACGGCATCCACCCGGGTCCTGGCATCTGCTTCCGAAAGCCCCGTGCGAACGGCGACCAACTGCGACAGATAGGTTTTGTCGTCTGCGGAAACCTCGCCTGCCGCGGCGCCGGCGATCAGGATGCGCGAAGCCTGCCCAACCGCGGCCGCATCGCTGTCCGGATTGGCGGCCGCGAGCTTGCCCGGATCAGCCGGACGGAACAGTGAATCCACCAGGTAGGATGTCGCATTGTCGGCCGACGCGCTGCCGGCATTGGCCGAAGCCCCCGCCGATGCGCCCATGGCCGCACCAGACGCGATGGTGGACACCGCCTGCACGCCCGAGCCTATGGCAGCGGAAAGCGCGGAGCCAAGCACGCCGACGACGAGCAGTGTGGCCAACGCCCAGGCAAGAAAGCCATGGGCGGTATCACGGAAATACACCTCGTCCGTGTGGATGCCGACCCATTTGGTGCGCAGGCGTCCGGCAAGGTAGCCGCCGACACCCGAGGACAGCCATTGCACGATGATCAGCCAGACGGCGGTGGATGCCGCGAAAGTGGTGACAGATGCGCCGGATCCCGACCAGGGCGACACCATGCTCAATCCAAGCCCGGAGCCCAGCAGCATGAGGATGAAGGTCAGCGTCGAGGCCGCGAAGGCACCGGCGATGATCGGTCCCCAACTGACGGCGGTGGAGGAGGATTCTGTTGAAGTGGAAACGTCGACAGCCGATAGGGTGGACTGCATAAGTGCCCCCTATCGTACGAACAGCATGATCAGAATGATGATCGGGATCGGTATGCCGAGCAACCAGAGCAAAATGCCGCGTCCCATGGAAGCCTCCTGTTAGAAATTGTGATCGATATTGTCACAATGTCTCGCAGGGACTTCCGTTCCGGCGCGTTGCAAATTGA
Source organism: Mesorhizobium sp. M7A.F.Ca.AU.002.02.1.1 (assembly GCF_003998535.1). NCBI lineage: Bacteria > Pseudomonadati > Pseudomonadota > Alphaproteobacteria > Hyphomicrobiales > Phyllobacteriaceae > Mesorhizobium > Mesorhizobium sp. M7A.F.Ca.AU.002.02.1.1. The sequence goes on from NZ_RZPB01000577.1 coordinate 2,895, forward strand.
TTTTGTTGCCGCCGGTGGAACAATTGGCGCGCCGCAGCGCGCCAATTCAGATTTAACGGCCAGATCAGATATCCAGATTGGCGACCGACAGCGCGTTGTCCTGGATGAACTCGCGCCTGGGCTCGACCTCGTCGCCCATCAGCCGCGAAAACAGCGAATCCGCATCGGTCGCGTCATTGACCTTGACCTGCAGCAGCGAGCGCACGTTCGGATCGAGCGTGGTTTCCCACAGCTGTTCGGCGTTCATCTCGCCGAGACCCTTGTAGCGCTGCATCGTCAGGCCCTTGCGGCCTGTCGCAAAGACCGCATTGAGCATCGCCAGCGGCCCCGAGATGGTTTCGGAGACATCCTTGCGGCGCAGCACCGGCGGCGACCCGTAGACCTCGCTGAGGCGCTGTGCGTAGCGGTCGAGCTGGCGTGCGTCGGCCGAATTGATCAGCGCCAGGTCGAGATGCGCATATTCCTTGACGCTGCGCACCGTGCGCTCGAACACATAGCCGCCAACGCCTTCATTCGAGGTCGACATGCGGCCGGTCCAGCCGCGCTCGGTGTCCTCGGCAATGATGTCGAGGCGTTTTGCAATCCGCTCCGCCATGTCGTTGGCGCGACCGAGATCGGCGAACACGTCCGGGTTGAGCCCACCGGCGATCGCCGCCTGCTCGACGACGCCTCTGTTGTAGCGCGTGTGCAGGCCGTTGATCAGCTGGCGCACCGCCAGCGCGTCATCGATGGCGCCACGCAGGTCCTGCCCGATGCGAACCTCGCCCGAGCCGAGCGTAAGCGATGCTTCCTCCAGTCCCGAGCCGATCAGGAACTCCTCGAACGCGCTTTCGTCCTTGATGTATTGCGAGCTCTTGCCGCGCGTCACCTTGTAGAGCGGCGGCTGGGCGATGTAGAGATGGCCGCGCTCGATCAGCTCCGGCATCTGCCGGAAGAAGAAGGTAAGCAGCAAGGTTCTGATATGGGCTGT
>NZ_RZPB01000578.1:0-3853 GCF_003998535.1 Mesorhizobium sp. M7A.F.Ca.AU.002.02.1.1
TCGTTGCCTTGACCAGATCGTCGTCGCGATTGATGGCAAGCGTCTTGGCCGTCTTATCGACCAGCGTCTCGAGAAAGGCGAACAGGTTCCTGGCATAAAGCAGCGAGGCCGACGCCGCGATGCGGCCAGGCACATTGAGATGGCCGACAATCTTGACGTTGTTGGCGGTGGTGACCACCTTGCCGGCTTCGGCGCCCTCGACATTGCCGCCGCGCTCGACCGCGAGGTCGACGATCACCGAGCCCGGCTTCATCGAAGCGACCATCGCCGCCGAGACCAGCTTGGGCGCCGGCCGGCCGGGAATGAGCGCCGTGGTGATGACGATATCCTGCTTGGCGATGTGCTCTGATGTGAGTGCCGCCTGCTTGGCCTGATATTCCTTCGACATTTCCTTGGCGTAGCCGCCGGCCGTTTCGGCCGCCTTGAATTCCTCGTCCTCGACCGCGAGGAACTTGGCGCCGAGCGAGGCGACCTGTTCCTTGGCGGCGGGGCGAACGTCGGTGGCGGTGACAACCGCACCAAGCCGGCGCGCGGTGGCGATCGCCTGCAGGCCGGCGACGCCAACGCCCATGATGAAGACCTTCGCCGCCGGCACCGTGCCGGCCGCCGTCATCATCATCGGCAAGGCGCGGTCATATTCCGAAGCCCCGTCGATCACCGCCTGATAGCCGGCCAAATTGGCCTGCGAGGACAAAACGTCCATCGACTGCGCGCGGGTGATCCGGGGCATGAATTCCATCGAGAAAGCGGTGACGCCGGCCTTGGCAAGAGCTGCCACGGCGGCATCGTTGCCGTAGGGGTCCATGATGGCGATCACAGCCGCGCCGGGCTTGTAGCTCTTCAGCTCGGCATCACCAGGCCGGCGCACCTTCAGCACCACATCGGCCTTGGCGACATCGGAAGCCTTGCCGATAGCAGCGCCGGCGCTCGCATAGTCGGCATCGATGATGCGCGATTTCAGACCGGCACCGGCCGCGACGACGACGTCGAAGCCCAACGCCGCCAGCCGTTTCACCGTATCGGGCGAAGCCGCGACGCGCGGCTCGTTGGCATCGAGCTCACGAGGGATGAAAACCGTCTGTCCCACCGCATGATCCTTTCGGCCGGAAGCTATTTCCCGCAAGACGCCGGCCGGCCTCGCGGCGGCGCCGTGGACAAGATGTCGGAAAAATCTATCGGAGGATAAAGGCGCCGACAGCCAGAATCAGCACGAACAGAATGGTCGCCGAGAAGAAGCCGCCCGCGAAGAAGCCGAAGGCCATCGCCAGGAGCAGGGCGCCACAAAACAGCGAGCCGTACTTGGCCAGCGCGAGGAAGCCCGCATAGGTGCGGTCATGCTCGGCATAGTCCATCTTCGCGCCCAGTTCGACAGGACCAGTCGGCGAGTGATCAGCCATAGGAATACCCCTTCGAAGACATCTTTCAGGCACATAGCGAAAAGCCGCGCCGAGAGCAATGGCGCTATTGCCGCACAACAACCGACAACTGCCTCAAAGAAAGATTGAAGCCAGCAGTCGACGCCGCGACGGAGTCCGATCGCTGGATTCTGATGCTTGATGCGGAACTCCGAAGGGCGGACGCTTGCGTGGCCTAAGCCGGAGCCTCAGCCGGCTAGATGCGGAAATAGCCCGAGCAACCCGACGACGATCAGATAGAGCGCGACGATGTAGTTCAACAGCCTTGGCATGACCAGGATCAGCACGCCGGCGATCAGCGAGATGAGCGGGGTTAGCGCAAGTGTGGAAATGGTCATGGCGGGTTCCCTCAAAAACCTCAGATCGACCCGGAGCGCTGCTCGTGGCCTCACCCAGAACGCCGAAGTCGCCAAAAGGCTCCTGTCGGCCCTGCAAAATCGTGTGGATCCCTGCCGTATCAGGCGGCTTCGTGATAGTATTTTGCCGTCGGCAGGATGGTCAGCGGCGCGAGTTCCCCGACATGCGGCGTATCGAACAGCATGCGCTGCTCCATTGGCGTCGAGCGGAAGAACGGGAACCGTGAGAAGGACCGCTCGCGGATTGCGTTGACGTCGGCGCGGTAGAGCACGACCTTGTTGAAAACGCCCGGATAGGCGCGCGACTCGCTGATCTTCTCCGAGTAGTAGATACGCTTGTAGAAGCCGGCGTGATCCTCACGAATGGTCGACAGGCAGTAGGGCGCGTTGAAATGGAAGCACGCCATGCCGGCCAGCCGCAGCGTCAGGTAGGGAATCTGCGGGTAGACGCGCGACCATTCGGGATCGGACGCAAACCGGCTGGGACAGATGAAGCTCAGTCCGTCACGAAGCATCGGCATGACGATGTCGCCAAAGGCCTTGGTGGAAGGCGACATCGGCGTCGCCAAGGTGACGTGATGGATACGCAGCGTGCTGACGAGTTCCTGGTCGATATAGACCCCGAAGCGGTACACATTCGGTGCCTCGTCGAGCTCATCGTGAATGGTATGGTTTTCGTTGTCGGGCACCATATCGTTCGAGCGATATGACTTGTAGCGCAGGCGGTAGATGTCCTCGAGATCTTCGCCCTTGTCGCAGCGGCGGTACTCTGTCCGCTCAAGCATCGCCGAAACGTTGCGGGCGAAGCTGGACATGGTGTCGGCGGCGTCCTTGCCGTCCTCGCCCGTCACCGGACGAAGCGAACTCAACTGCACAATCATCAACTCAATCCCCGTACATTGCCGCCGCGATCCGACACTACGACAGGGTCTTGGGATGTAAAAGATGAAAACAGGAAGCAGCCCGTTTACCAGTCGTTAAGGTTAACGATTGCTAAAATAAAACTAAAATTGGTGGTTTTCTTCGTTTTCTGCGTCGCGACGGGGAAAGAGCGTGTCTCGAACATGACGGGAAGCGGCTGAAATTCTGGCATGGCCCGCGATGTGCAAAGAAACCTCGAATGCAGTGAATGCCTAAAGCCTGGGCGCCTGTTCAATCCTGATGGAAACAGGGATGGGCTCTCAGTGCCTGGGCACCATGCGCCAGGCGCCGCAAATCAGCGGCGTACCGCCTTTTTGGCGGTCCTGATATCCTTGGCGAAGGGCCATACCGTGTTCGACATCGTCTCGATGCCGGAAGCGCTGAGCGCCGAACCGAACAGGAACCCCTGGACAAGATCAGGCTTGACCTGCAGCGCCAGGATCTTGAGCTGCTCGAAGGTCTCGACCCCTTCGACGGTCACCGAAAGCCCCAGCGGCCGCGACAGGTTGACGATACCCTTGAGCAGCTCGAGCGAACGGGGATTCTGGGTGACGTCCATCAGGAAAGAGCGGTCGATCTTGATCTTGTCGAGCGGCAGCTTGTGCAGGTAGCTCAGGCTCGAATAGCCGGTGCCGAAATCGTCGAGCGCGATGCGCACGCCAAGCTGCTTCAGCTCCTCAATATACTGGCGCGTCAGCGACTTGTCGTCGAGCAGCGCCGTTTCGGTGACCTCGATCTCGAGCCTACTGGCGGCGAGGCCGGTGCCGGCCAACGCATCGCGAACCTTCTGGATGACATCGCGGCTGCGGAAATCCTTGGCCGAGAGATTGACCGAAACGCTGGTCTGGTCGGGCCATTTGGCGCATTCGGCGCAGGCTGCCTGCAGCACGAAGGTGCTGATCTCGGAAATGATGCCCATTTCCTCGGCAAGCGGAATGAAGATGCTGGGCGAGATTGGCCCGAGATCTGGATGATCCCACCGGCACAGCGCCTCGCAACTGGCGATACGCATGGTGCTCATCGCCACGATCGGCTGATAGACCACCCGCAGGCTCTTGCCCTCTACCGCGGTGCGCAGATCCGCCTTCATCAGCTGACGGTTGCGGAAGGCGGATCTGCGCACCGCGGTAGAGGGCAAGAGCCTGCGGGTGGTCTATCAGC
>NZ_RZPB01000579.1:0-3814 GCF_003998535.1 Mesorhizobium sp. M7A.F.Ca.AU.002.02.1.1
TCCCTGCGCGGTCGTGTGACGGTGCCTTTGGCCGGTCAATCGTTGGGCTCTTTTTCGCCGGTGCACTAGCCGCGACGGCGCGTCCTGCCGGGCGATCTCGCACATGGAGCACCTCGAACTCGACGGCTTCGTCGCACGCTCTCGGTCAGTGATCCCACCGTTCTGACGGATTGTCCGGCGACGCCGCTGGGAAACCTGCGCCTTCGCGCGGCTCAGCCCCGGCCGTCGACACAGCTCACCGCCCGCCCCTCAAAACAATAACTTTACAAATATTTGTATTTATGTGAAGTCATGACGATTGAAGGATCGACCATGACAGCCACTCGTTTCGCCACGCGCCTGAATTCCTTTGCCTCGCGGCCGCAGGCCGAATGGCCTGATCTTACCGGCAAGCCGTCGCTGCTGCAGATGGCGGCGCGCGCCGCCAAGGTCGGCGGGCTTACCGATCTCGACCTCAACTTTCCCGACCATGTCAGTGAAAAGCCTGCGGAAATCGCCCTCAAACTCGGCGATCTCGGGCTTTCCATCAATGGCTTTGCCATGCGCTACTACTCCAACCCCGCCTTCAAGCTCGGCGCATTCACCAATCCGGATCCGGCGGTGCGCCGCGAGGCCATCGACCTGACCAAAGCCGGCATCGATGCCGTGCGTGAGGCCGGCGCCAGCCTGATGACGCTGTGGCTCGGCCAGGATGGCTTCGACTACGCCTTCCAGGCCGACTATGTGACGCTTTGGCAACACGAAATCGATGGGATTCGTGAAGTAGCCGCGCATGATCCCGACTGTCAGATCAGCCTTGAGTACAAACCGAACGAACCACGCTCCTACAGCCTGATGCCGGATGCGGCGACGACCTTGCTGGCGATCCGCGATGTCGGCCTGCCCAATCTGGGCGTCACCCTCGATTTCGCCCATGTGCTCTATGCCGACGAACAGCCGGCCTTTGCCGCGGCCCTGGTGGCGCGCCACAGCAAGCTGCTCGGCGTGCATCTGAACGACGGCTACGCCAAGCGCGACGACGGCCTGATGGTCGGCGCGGTGCACACGCTGCAGACCATCGAGTTGCTCAGGCAGATTCGCCGCGACGGTTACGCCGGCGCCATCTATTTCGACACGTTCCCCGACATGACCGGGCTCGATCCGGTGCGCGAGTGCGAAGTCAACATCGCCACCGTCAAGCGCATGCTGCGCGTCGTCGACCGGCTGGGGCAGGACAATCGCCTGTCCGCCGCCATGGACAGCCAGGATGCGGTGACGTCGCAGGCCATCATCCAGGAAATCATGCTCGGGCCGGATAGCTGAGGCATGCGCACCATTATCGTTTTCAACAAGGGAGGAATACAATGAAACTTCTGCTTGCCACGGCTACCGCCGCACTGATGGCGCTGTCGATCGGCTCTGCCTTTTCGGCCGACCTCGCGCCGCTCAATTCCGACACGGAAAAGGACCGCATCGACTGGTCGCAGGTCGAGGCCAAATTCGGCGCGTTCCCCAAGCTGCCCGAAGGCACCAAGGCAGGCGCCGTCTCCAAGACGCTGACCAATGAATACTGGCGCTCGCTGGGCGAGGGCTACACGGCATTCGGCGCCAAGGTCGGCGTTCCCGTCGTCTATCAGGCAGCGCAAAGCGAGGGCGACCAGCTCGGCCAGCTCACCATCGCCGAAGGCCTGGTGACGCAGGGCTACAACGTGCTGCTCGTCTCGCCGCAGACGGATGCCAATCTGCAGCCGATCATGGAGCAAGCCAAGGCCGCCAACGTGCCGGTGGTCAACGTCAATGACGCCGTGATCCCGCAGGCCGAACATTATGTCGGCAATGTCCAGCGCGACAATGGCGTGCGCGTCGCCAAATGGTTCATCAAGAACCGTCCGGATGGCGGCAAGGTCGCCATCGTCGAAGGCCAGGCTGGCGTCTATGCCGCCGTGCAGCGCACCGACGGCTTCAAGTCGACCATCACCGAGGCAGGCAAGTTCGAGGTCGTCGCCAGCGTTCCCGGCAACTGGGACCGCCAGACCTCCTATGATGCGGCCACCAACATCCTGCAGCAGCACCCCGACCTGATCGGCTTTTATGCCAACAATGACGGCATGGCGCTCGGCATCGTCGAGGCAGTCAAGGCCGCCGGCCTGCAGGACAAGGTTGCGGTCTTCGGCACCGACGGCATTTCCGACGCCTATGCCTCCATACGGGCCGGCGAACTGACCGGCACGGTCGACAGTTTCCCGGTGCTGACCGGCGAAGTGGCGTTGGAAACTGCTCTGCGTCTCGTCGCGGGACAGAAGCTGCCCCGCGTCGTCGCCACGCCCCAGGCACTGATCACCAAGGACAATGCCGACCGCTATTCCGGCGCCGGCGCGCGCAAGGCACTGCTCGAGGACGCGGCTGCGGGCCAGTAAGGCCAATCGGCGAGTGCCGGCCAGAGCAATTCGCTCCCGCCGGCACCGTTGCCCGGAGATAGAACCCAATGTCACCCCGGCTGCAATTCCAGGGCATTTCCAAGCTGTTTCCGGCCGTGCGGGCGCTTGACGGCGTGTCGTTCTCGGTAGGTGCCGGTGAAATCCACGGCCTGCTCGGCGAAAATGGCGCCGGCAAGTCGACGCTGCTGCGCATCCTGTCTGGCGTCCACACGCCGACAGCGGGAAGCGTCCTCATCGACGGCAAGCCGGTTACACTCGCCAACCCGGTCGCCGCACGCGCTGCGGGCGTCGCCATGATCCATCAGGAATTGCAGCAGGTACCACGCCTTAGCGTCGCCCAGAACATGTTCCTAGGCCATCCGCTGACGCGCGGCGCCATCTTCGTCGCCCGGCGCGAACAGGAGCGCCGTGCTGCGGAGGCTCTTGCGGCCATCGATCCCTCCATCGATCCGGCTGCACCCCTCGGTACCCTGAAGGTGGCGCAGCGGCAGATTGTCGAGATCGCCCGCGCGCTGCTCGATCGCGCCCGCATCGTTGCCATGGACGAGCCGACATCGAGCCTGACGCCGAGCGAATTCGAACGGCTGGCGCAAGTCATCACCGGCCTCGCCCGCGACGGCGTCGCCGTCGTCTATGTCTCGCACAAGCTGGACGAGGTGTTCGGCATCTGCCGGCGCGCCACCATCATGCGCGATGGCGTCGTCGTCGATTCCGTCGATCTGAACGACCTGTCGGAGAAAGCGGTCGTGGCGATGATGGTCGGCCGCGAACTGGCGCAGGAGCAGCATAATTCCCATGCCACGAACAAGGTCATGCTGAGCGCGCGTGGCCTCTCCTCGGCGACGAAGGTGCGCAACGTGTCGTTCGATCTGCATCGCGGCGAGGTGCTGGGCATTGCCGGCCTGGTCGGTTCCGGCCGCACTGAACTGCTGCGGCTCTTGGCCGGCGCCGATCGCGCCACGGCCGGGACGATTGCAATCGACGGCAAGGCGGCACGGTTCTTCAGCCCGCGTGACGCGATTGCCGCCGGCGTCGGACTGGTGCCGGAGGAGCGCAAACGCGAAGGCATCGTGCCGCTGCGCTCGATCACCAGCAATATGGCGCTGGCCTCGATGGCCGTGTTCGCGCCGCGCGGCCTCATCGATCACGCCAGGTTGAAACAGGTGGCGGCCGAGAAGATGAGCCGCGTCAATCTGCGCCCATTCCTGCTCGACCGGCCGATCCGCCTGTTCAGCGGCGGCAACCAGCAGAAGGCGATCATCGGCCGCTGGCTGGCGGCGGGAACACGCATCCTCTTGTTCGACGAGCCGACGCGCGGCATCGATGTCGGCGCCAAGGCGGAGATCTATCATCTGATCGAGGAACTCGCCGCCGAGGGCCATGCGGTGGTCGTCGTC
>NZ_RZPB01000057.1:0-15548 GCF_003998535.1 Mesorhizobium sp. M7A.F.Ca.AU.002.02.1.1
CCGACCGCCGGCACCGTTGATCACCTCGAAACGCCGAAGCTGCCGCTCCGGGTCAAGCGTAAGGTCAAGTCCAGACACAAGCCGATCTCCGATCCCAATACAGGATCGGCAACCTCACAGATCGCGACCACTCCCGAAAGGTGGTCCGGAAACACCGCTCTGATGTCCGCTGTCAAGGTTTGGAACGCATGAGGTCGCCCGATCCGAGGAACGGCTGCTCATTCTGATGATCGCGCATGGGTGGGGAGGCGGAACTGAAGGACGTCGGTGATCAAGCTCTGATGCGCGGGTTGGCTACCGCATTCCCGATTGTGCGTCCGGGGCTGTTCCTATCTTACTGCGGGCGTCGGTCGATTTGCCGGCCACAAAGCGTCTGACGGGCATTCCCCTGCCGTGGTCCCGCCTCCGCCCATGCGCGATATGTGCGCCATCGCGGCGAGCGATCAGGTGACGCGCGCCTCCCTTGCGACTGCCCACATAAAGCCGACCAGTTCACGGGCGATCGCGGTGCAGACGACCGTTGTCCGTTTGCCCCGAGCGCTCAGCATGCGGTAGCGGGCTGTCAGGCGGGACTGCGCCTTCCAGGCGATCTCACGCACCTTCGGTGACGCCTGCTCCAACCGGTATAGCTTCGCCTTCCCGACCTTGGGCGGATGTCGATAGGTCCAGGCGCTCTCGACCAACATGTGGCGAACCCGACCGTTGCCTGCCTTTGTGATGCCGCCGCGCCGGACTGTCTCCCCGGTTGAGCGCTCGCCGGGGACCCGACCGAGATATCCCATGAGCTGGCGTGGGCTTTCGAACCGGCTGGCGTCGCCGACTTCGGTGACGAACGTCACGGCGACAATTAGGTCTACCCCACGCAATGTCTGAAGCGCCCACACGATCGGTGCCAGCGACCAGGCCGGGACGAACTCTTCGATCACACGCTCCAGCCGCTCGACCCGCTCTTTCGAGACGCGCACCGCCTCGACCATCTCCTGGAGTGCGATCTGATGCGCGGGATGATCGAACCTTGTTCCTGAAGCCAGCGTAGATAGCGCATCGTCCAGCTCTTCTTTCGCGGATAGCTACGGCCGTGCTTGAGCATGAATGCGCTCACCTGCTGGCGATGGACCCGCAGCGTCTCGACCGCGCCCGCCCGCGCGCGAACAAGATCCCGTATGGACTCGTGCCCTTCATCGGGAACCCACACCGCGGTCAGCTCGCCGGCGCGCAATAGTCGGGCAAGGGAAATGGCGTCTCGACGGTTCGTCTTCACCCGATCGCCGGGCTTCCTTGGTATCAATGATGGTGCAACCACGGTGCACTCGTGCCCGAGCGACCGGATCAGGCGATAAAGGCCGTACCCGGTCGGCCCAGCCTCATAGCAGAAATGCACGTAATCAAAGCGGCTGGCGATCCGGCCTATGACCCGCCGCATGCTGGTCGCCGACGCGTCGACCTCACCGAAGAACCGAACCTCTCCTTCCCGGCCTGCCTCCGCAATCGCAATAGCGTTCTTAAGCTTCGCAACATCGATTCCGACAAATGCTTCTCTATAATCCGCCACGGCTCGTCCTCCTGTGGTGAGGATCGGCTCGGCCCGTCCGAGCAACCCTCGGACGCGCAGTGTAGGGCGAGCCACCTCATCGGCAGAGGCGGACATACGGTCTTACTGTCAAGACGCTGACGACCCAGAATCGCCGGGCGCTGCTGACGGCCCTCAAGTCGCTTCAGGAAAAGGCCATCGCCATCGAGAACGACATCCGTGGCCTGTTTCGTAACTTCGGTCTCAAAGTTGGCATTGTCGACGGCCGGCAAATTCGCGGATCGCATCCGGGACCCTTCCGGTGACATTCCGGAACTCGAGACATCATGGAGACGTTGCTCACCGCCCGTCGGAAACTTTGCGAGCAGTTCACGGTGCTACACGAAAGACTGTTGTCGATCGTGAGGGGTGACACGGTTTGCAGGCGGTTGATGACCGTGCTGGGCGTCGGCCCTATCGTTGCACTGGGTTTCAACGCCACGGTCGATATTCCTGCCCCCTTCAGGAATTCGAAGGACGTGGGGCCGTATCTCGGTTTGACGCCGCGGTTACATCAATCAGGCTAGGATAATCGCGTCGGCAGGTCAGCCTAGGAAGCTTGAATGGGATTGACTTCAACACGCCGAATAGACAAGTCCAGGCATTTGGTGGAGCGGATTGAGAGTGAAGCGCTCGGGCTGGGAAGCCCATGCCTTGCAGATGAACTCGTAGGGTGAGACCTTTGAGGGCCTTCAGCCTGCGGCCGAAATTTGTAGGCCGCAACAAAGTCGGCAAGATGCCGACGCAGTTGGTCATGATCGTCGTAGTGGAAACGCTTGCCCGTCGCGTCCTTGATGGTGCGGTTCATTCGCTCGACCTAGCCGGTGGTCCAAGTATGCTTTGGCTTCGTGGTTCGAAGCACAGCGCGACGATGCGGCCCCCGAACGTGCTTGCGGGCTTCCTGGCGCCGCGACGAGCGCTTGCAGGCGCTGACGGTCGCTGGCCAAAACGGTGAAGGGGGATGCTATTGCGCATGCATCTAACTCGCACGCCAAACCGCAAAACGGAATCCCGAAATCGGACTCTTTTGATCCGATCAATCCACTATGAGACGCCGATTCCGAAATAGCGGGTGTGGGCGACATTGAGGATGCGATTGATCAAGCTTACGAAGCTGTGTCCGCCGGCCGTTGCAGCTGTGCCATAACTGGAGTGTATACCAAGGGCCGGCACCGAGTTCATCTCTAGGACAAACGGTTGGCCTGAGCGATCGATCCGGAAATCGACGCGGGCATAGTCCCGGCAGTGGCAGGCACGGAAGGTCGCAACCGAAATATCCCGTAACATCGTCTCAAGCCCGCTCTCGATTTTCGCCGGGCAAATCTTGGGCACCGCTGCGGCCGCCACGTACTTCGCATCCCAATTCATAACACGCGTTTCGCGGTCACCGAAGTCCTGCTCCACTAGAGGCAAAACTTCGGGCTCCCCGTTTCCGAGCAACGCAACGCAGATTTCCCGCCCCTCGATGTATTCCTCCACTAGCGCATCCTGAGCATGCTGCGTGACGATCACTTCGACGGCCTGCCGCAACTTAGAGTGTTCATGTATGATCTGCAATCCGAAGCTGCAGTCCTCCTCCCGCGGCTTCACTACCACTGGGAATCTCAGGTCGCCGGTGTTCTCGGTGCCGCGACGCATCACGCGAAAGTTCGGAGTCGGCACGCCCTGATCGCGGATGAGCATTTTGGTAATGACTTTGTCTCCCGTCAGCCCAATCCCGAAGGGGCTACATCCAGTGTATGGAACACCGGCCATCTCAAGCATGGCAGGAACATGAGTGTAACGCTTTTCGCCCTGAATTCCCTCCGCCAAGTTGAAGACCATTCCCGAGGGGCGACCTTGCGGATCAGGTGGCATGAACCGCTCGAGACTGGCGAGCAGTCCTTTATCGCCTTCACACACTACCGTCTCGTGGCCGCCCTCTTGAAGTGCCGCCACCACATCTTCCAACGTGCCGCTATGCGGCCAAGGCTGCGGCGGCTGCGGACAAGGCTGACCGAACCGGTTAATCACACCGTTGAAATCACTGTTCGTTACGATGGCTACTCGCATGAGCTATCTCCTTTGACGTTTGTCTGCTGTCACGAAACCAATGAAAACTGGATGGAGGCCAACCGCTATATCAACATTGACGACCTGCACGAGTACAAGAGGCTCGAAGCACCATGGCTGACCCTTTTCACAACCCCCTCCACAAACATAGGTCCACCACCCGGTTCCCTCTCCGGTTCCCGACCCTTTCCGCTGGCGGTGCTCTTTTTGCCCAAGTAGCTCGAAAGACGGCGAGTTGGGTTGCGGTACCATCAATAAAGCCTTATGCAGGGTTTATGCCAAAACAGATGATAACCGGCGGATGAGAGCGCTCCGACGCGAAATGATCGCTTCAAAAACCGTGCCAACCTCGCAAAATGCACGTCGGCCAGTGCTTTGAGTTTGATATCAAACTTACGGTCATATCAGGTACTAAACTGGCCCGCACAACCACTATGTCGCAGGCGCGACAAAATCCGACAGAGATCGTATCCCAGGGGACGAGCGGCGACCCATCCGCAGTCTTTTGACGCTCGCCGGTCCCTTACATCGAGCCCTGGCGTCCAGAATTGAAGTTGGGCGAAGGCGATCCGCATAATCGTATGCCCGGCCTGGCCGGCTTCAACGTGCGAGCGCTGCAGCAGTTTCAACAATGATGGCGAGTCGGCATAAATCTTCTTGAGAGGCTGGCGCTTAATCCCGGAACAAACGCGGCAATCAGCACTTCGCCTTGCTCATTTCGATGACGGCCATAGTGTTATTGCGCGCTTCAAAAGCTGGACAGCGATTCCGCTAATTCCCGGACAGCGTTTTCACAAAAGTCCGACAGTTCGTCGAGGTTGGTCCTCGGCAGCCTGGTTGCTGTAGGGCTGATTGATTTCGGTGTTCTCGGAGTCGGTCAAGAGGGCCGAGGCTTTTTTCTTCGGATGCTCTCGCCCTGAAGGGCGATGCGGTGTGCATTGTGCACGAGCGGTCGTGTATAGCGTCGGCGACCGTGCTGTCGTTAATAAGGTCGTGCCAGCTTGCCACGGGGACCTGGGCGGTGATCAGGGTGGATTTTCTCTGATAGCGCTCCTCGACGATTTTCGAAGAGGTGGAAGCGCTGCTGATCGGAGAGAGCATGGTTGCCGAAGTCGTCGTGGATGAGCCAAGTGGACACGGGTGAGCTTGTCGATGAGGCGGGGAAAGGAACCATCGATGCGTCGCTCTCGAACAGGATAACAGTGCGGCTTCGGAAAAGTCCGGACAGGCTTTCCGGTAATCTCAATGATGAGATCCGCGCCCGCCGTTCCAAAAAAAGGTTCGGCACGAAGCCCGCATTTTTTGCACTGGGCTTACGGCGTGCTGATCCACTGTTTCGTCATTACTATTCCCGAGCCTTGCAACCGAGCCGGAAGCGTCAGGCGAATGCAGGATTCCTGCGCTCGTAGAGCGTCCCAGCTTGGTCAGCACAACCTGACGATACGCGCCATCTTGGCGGCAAAGGCATTTGACGCAGCTGAATTGTCACGATCAGACGGCAGTTGGATCCTCATTGGATGGCCAGTGTTGCAAAAATCACAGGCTGGAGATCGGACTTGCGCCCTGGTGAATTTCCGCCACCGCATCGGGGTCGGTCTTCAACCCGGCAACTTCGACTTCCCAATTATAATAGAGACCGCGGCCGGGGCTTTGGCGGAGAGGGTCAGTCCTGGCGATGCCTCTCTCGAGCCGGCCTACATTGCAGCTGCCAGGCGGTTGGTTGAGCGCGGAGCCGTCGCGATAACCAGGGACTGCGGCTTCAGTATCTGGTGCCAGGCTGCACTGGCCACGTCTGTCAAACTTCCCGTGGCCATGTCGAGCCTGCTACTGGCGCCCACGCTCCTCCGGCAGCTTCCGGCCGGCGCAAAGCTCGCCGTCTGGCCGCAGACTCAAGACACTGCGGCGAAGAGCTGCTGGGCATGGATTCATCCGCAGGGGCAAGAGTAGCCATCGGCGGCATCGAAGGTAATACGCGGCCGGCTAGTGTTACCGAAATGGAGTCCCCGGGTTGCAGTCTGTGTCGCGACTTCGCGCCGCACATCCCAAGATTGACGCACTCCTATTTGAATGTACATTGTCCCCGATGGTGACGTCAGCAATCCGTCGTAGGACAGGACTGCCCATCTATGACGCCGCGCCCCTTTATCGAATGACATTCGCGTCCGTGGCTTGACCGCTTGGAGGCCGTCAGGTGCTTGAGCGCGGCAGTCTCAAGTTTTAAGGGGTGGCAGCGTGGAATCTGCTCCTCGCGAAAGAAGGAAGCCCCAGGCGACTTTCGATCGTATATGCCGCGGCTAGGACGGAGGTGTCGGAATAGCGCGCGCCGACCAGTTGTAGCCCGACGGGCAGCCCTTGATCATCCAGGCCCGATGGAATCGATGCTGCTGGTTGCTGGGTCAAGTTGAAAGGGTAGGTGAAGGGCGTCCAGTCCACCCACCCCTTGTAACTATCATCCGGCACATTTCGCCCGACGGGGAACGGCGCGATAGGCATCGTCGGTGTGACCAAGAGATCGTAATTTTCGTGGAACTTCGCCATCAGAGCGGAGAGCTCGAACCGCATCGCCTCAGCTTCCTGAAATTCGGTAAGGGTGATCTTCAGCCCGCGTTCGGCACCTTCCAGAAAGCCAGGATCTAGTAATTGTCTTTGCTGTTTGTTCATTCGTGACACAATACGGGCGGCGCCAGCGAACCAGAATGTAGAAAACACCTCCACCGGATCCGCAAATCCCGGATTGACTTCGGCCACCTCGGCCCCAAGAGCTCGAAGCTGGTCGATCGCATTATCGGTAACGTTTTGGATATCTCGCGCCACCTTGACATAGCCGAGGTTCCGACTGTAGCCGATCCGCAGGCCCCTGATGGTGGTCTTTGCTGGATCGGGGTCGAGACCTAGGTACGCCGGACCCGCATAGCCATCGCGAGCGTCCTTTCGTGCAATCACATTCATCATCAGGATCGCATCCGCAACGGTGCGGGTCACCGGCCCCAAATGAGACAGCGTTGTCATGGCGCTAGCTGGCCATTGCGGAACGATGCCGAAGGTTGGCTTGAAGCCGAAGGTCCCCGTGAAGCTCGCCGGTATCCGGATTGATCCCCCGCCGTCGCTACCCTGATGAAGAAAGCCAAGGTTGAGCGCAGCCGCAACTGCCGCCCCTCCCGACGACCCGCCTGGTGTCAGGTCAGGATTCCAGGGATTGCGGGTGATCCCGTAGACCGGGCTGTCTGTTACCCCTTTCCAGCCAAATTCTGGAGTGGTTGTCTTGCCCAGGATAACGCCACCGGTCTCACGGATACGGGCTGGAACAGGGGCGTCTTCAGTCCAGGGTCCCTCGGTGCTGCCGGACAATGAGCCACGTCTTGTCGGCCAGCCTCGTGTCAAGGTGAGGTCTTTGATGGTGGCCGGAATGCCATCTAGTACTCCGGCTGGTTCCCCCTTCATCCATCGACCCTCCGAGGCCCGGGCAGCAGACCTGGCCCCTTCGTGGTCGACGAGGCAAAATGCGTTCAGCGCCGGGTTGTTGGCGTCGATGCGGCTGAGACAGTCATCGACGACTTCAACAGGCGAGAGCTGCCGCCTTCGGTAGAGTTCCAGGCATTCGCACGCCGACAGACCCTCAAGAGATGTTGGCACGGATGAACGAGTTTTCATTTTACGAGGTCCGCTACATTCAAGCCTGGCATAAGACGGCAGTTATTCATTCGTTCTGCGGCCCTTGTCAGACCGATCATCAAGACGTCGGACGGGATCCCAACGTGTTCTCTACGAGCTTGATCCAGTACGATGTTCCATAAGGAATCGCCTCGTCGTTGAAATTGTAGGCAGGGTGATGCAGGCCGGCGCTGTCACCGTTCCCGCACCAGACGAAAGCACCCGGCCGCGCCTGCGCCAGGAAGGAGAAATCTTCCCCCCCCATTACCGGTGGCGTCTCGAGCACATTGTTTTCACCGGCCACGCCCTTGGCCGCGCTTCTCGCAAGGTCGGTCTGCTGGACCTCATTGAAGAGAATTGCGTCGAAGCTCTGAAATTTAATATCTATCTTCGCGCCGGTTATCTGGGCGATGCCGGCGACCACTTCGCCCACCCGCTCCTTCACGAACTTGCGCACCTCCGGCTTTAGCGTCCGCATGGTGCCCACCAACTCCGCTGTTTGCGGAACGACGGGGACTAGTCTCTGCCCGGACTGGAACTGGTGGAACGAAATTCCTGCCGAGTCGACAGGGTCAATGTTCTGAGCCAGGATATGCTGCAGGGCCGTCACAAGCTGAGCGCCGACCAGAATCGGATCGATGCATTCATGAGGCCTTCCAGGGTGCCCCCCTCGCCCTTCAATGCTAATTTCTATGCTATCAGTTGCCGCCATCACTGGACCTTGCCGGATTCCGAAGACACCTACCGGCAAGCCCGGACGATTGTGCATTCCGTAGATGTGCTCGATGCCGAACCGCTCCATCAAACCGTCATCTAGCATGGCAACGGCGCCGGTACCGATCTCCTCGGCAGGTTGGAAGATCATGACCGCCGTTCCAGCGAAATTCCGAGTATCGGCAAGATAGCGCGCGGCACCCAACAGCATCGCGGTGTGGCCGTCATGCCCACACGCATGCATCAAGCCCTTGTTCTTGGACGCATAGGGCAGATCGGTCGCTTCGTTGATCGGCAGCGCATCCATGTCAGCGCGCAATCCGATAACCTTTGGGTTACCGTCGCTCACGACGCCGTTGCCCTTGATGACGCCAACGACGCCGGTTTTGCCGATGCCGGTCGCGACGGCGTCGCAGCCGAATTCGCGCAGGCGCTCGGCGACAAATGCCGAAGTACGGGGGATGTCGAAGCCCAGTTCGGGATGTGCATGGATGTCCCGGCGCCAAGCCACTATCTCGGGGAGAAACTCTGCGACGCTATTGAGAATTGCCACGGGGACTTTCCTTTCTTGCCGGTTGCAGGCGAATTTCACGCTTTGTCCTTGCGAGAGCCGGGAGACCCGTTTCCGCGCTGCCGGGAGCACAGCATCCTCTGTGCGACGTAGGCACCCCAGCTATTCCGCCGACTGAAGCCGCTCCAATTAGCCGGGGACCGACAATCCTGAATTCCGCTCCGCCCAGAATGTAGCAAGTGCCAAAGAGCTTGGTTGCGCGAAGGGCGCCTTGGTCCCGCAGAATATCATCGTTTTTTGGTCATTGGCGCATAACACCTGCAGGCTGAGAGGAGGTGCCCTGGTATATATGCGGGACCATTCAAAATAGGACAGCCGACATTCAGAAGTGCGGGACAACTGCGACCCGCGGAAGGCGCGTGGTGGTTGCCTGGGCGGGCTCTTTTGAAGGCTACTCTTCAGCAATTGGCAGAGCAAACGACGCCTTGATCCGATCCATTACAACGATTGTCTTGAACCCCTTTACTTCAAGATGTTCGTAAAAAAAACGACGGGTAAACGCCTCGTACTCGGCCATGTCCTGAGCAGAGACCGTAATAATAAAATCCGCTTCACCCGTAACGTAGTAAGCGTTCATGATCTCAGGCGTCCGCCGAATTGCCTGCTTGAAACGATCGATGATATCGGCGCGATCGCGCTCGAGAGTGATGGATACCAGCAGGAGCAGGGGCCGACCGACGGCTTCCGGTGAAACTATGGCAACGTCCGCTTCGATGACGCCAGCGTCTCGAAGTCGCTTTAATCTCCGCTGACAAGCGGTAGCCGATAGTCCGGCAAGTTCGCCCAATTCCTCTGTCGTAAGGCGATTGTTGCGCTGCACGACGTTGAGAATCTTCCGGTCAATTCGATCCAGATCCATTCACAATCTCTGCTCATGATGATATCGGCCAATGCCAAGGCCGCCAGTCCGTACGTCCAAAATGTAGCAAGTGCCAAACGCCCTCTCGGCGCTAAAGTCGGTCCAAGTCGCAGAAAATCGGCGTTTCTTTCGCCATCTGCGCACAATACCGGCATAGTATAACTATCTGAGGGGTGCCGCTGAATCGATGGGCGTTGCTGGTGAGCAGTTGCGGGCCAGCGCAAGAACGGCAGATTCGATCGGGTGGGGGCGATCCCCGGTCGAAAAGATCCTACCGATCTCGTTGCTCAGGCGCAGAAAACATGAGTTGCAGCACGCTCGCATCAGTTCGAGGCAAGCGTGTTAGGGAGCGACATCACCAAGGGTGTCGGCGTTGCAGCATAAATCGGAGACCATGAGAGTCAGGCTATGAACCGGCCCCGGCTTTCGGATGCCTTACGGCCCTCGCGCGTCGGCCGCGAGTGAACTATGATCCGCATGGGTGTGGGGCTGGAGGAGAAGGTCGTCGGCTCAGTCAGGCTAACGTCGCTCCAAGCACTGGTAAGAAGCCCTATCCGCGGTCTGAGAATTACCCAAATTGATCTCTCGTGAGGCAGTTGTTGCAGCTGCATTCCGTCGAGACGCTTCAGTGATCCGCGAGAATGGCTCGCGATCTCTGCGTGAATCGCGGTTTGGCGCAGGAATGCGGCGTGGGAGACCGAATGTTAGACCAAAGTCGGCACGAGCACCGTGTAAAATGGGCAGGTCAGCGCAGACCAGTCTGGCGGCATTCTTACCCTTGCCGGAACGATCGCCTGAACAAGGTAGCTCAACCGCCGTCCGCACTCCCAGGAGAGAAAGCCATATGCTTCCCTTGGACATCCTCCGAAAGGAGTTTCCAGCCACAGCAAACGCCATCTACATGGATGTCGCGAACCAGGGCCTCATATCAAGCACAACATTGGCTTCAATCGAGCCTCATTTGAACAATCGGCTGCATGGCCTAAACGACGAAGAAAGAATGCTCGAACACGTCGAGCGTACTCGCGCTAGGTTCGCACAATTTATCAATTCAGATCACGATGAAATTGCAATTACCAAGAATGCATCGGAAGGCATCAACATCATCGCTAATGCGATCGATTGGAGAGATGGAGACAACGTCGTTCTATGCCCAAAATTGGAACACGCAAATAATATCTTGCCATGGATTCAGATCAGAGACCGCTACAATGTCGAGTTGCGAGTCGTAGAGCCGGATAACGGCTCAATTCCCCCTGATGCATTCGTAAAGGCGATTGATTCTCATACCCGCGTTGTTGCCTTGGCGACGGTGACGATGGTTCCGGGGTTTCGGACCGTCATGGAGCAGATATCCGAAGCCTGTAGGCACTACGGTGCATTTCTTTTGGCGGACGCGACGCAATCTGTTGGGATACTCCACACCGACGTCAATCGACTTGGCGTAGACGGTGTAGCAGTGTCCACTGTGAAGGGTTTGATGGGTCTTTATGGATCGGGTTTTTTATATTGCCGTAAAGAATGGGCCGATCGGCTGAGCCCGGCCTATCTTGCGCGCTTCAGCGTAGATTTCGGAAACGCGCCAGAATCAGCTCCGGTACCTAGTTTTGTAAAGTTGCGCTCTGGCGCGCCCCGCTTTGATATCGGGCATTACAACTTCCCTGGCATGTTGGCTGCATATGCATCAATGGGCCAGCTACTTGATATCGGAACCGAGGCGATCGACCAGAGCGTTACCTCACTCGCAAAACGTATGGCCACTGGTCTCTTAGATATCGGGCTTCCGGTCTGCGGCGGGCCACCAGGCGCTCACACTGGAAGTATCGTAGCCGTTGGCGATTCCAGCGATCTTGTTGAAGGGCGCCCAGTCGACGCCCGCATTCGGTCGCTTCACGAGCATTTCACGAAGAACGGGGTAATCGTCTCAATACGCAGAGGCATGCTCCGGTTTTCCCTGCATCTTTACAACACCGCCGATGAAGTCGATCGCGTAATCAATCTGGCCAAGAGCTGGTCGAAGTAAGAGCGACACGGCTAGTTCATGCACACAGGAGAGTACATGTCGACCCAGAGCGCCGAGACTATCGGACTTCTCCAAGATCTTATAAAGATCGAGAGCATCAATCCATCGCTGTCGCCAAAAGGTAGTGGAGAGCAAGGTGTAGCCAAGTTCCTCGAGGGTTTTTGCAAGGAGCGGAAGCTGGCTTACGGGATACAGGAGGTGGCCGATGGTCGCTCGAATTTCCTGACCTGGGTACCTGGGAAAGAACCCGATAGGCGTATTCTATTCATTGCTCATATGGATACCGTTCCTATCGATAGGTGGGAATCAGATCCATTCTCGGGTGAGCAACGGGACGGGCGAATATATGGGCGAGGTAGCTGCGACACAAAAGGCTCACTTGCAGCTATGTTGATTGCGCTTAGCTCACTTGGTGAACGGCAGCCCCGGGCCACGGTTGTTGTGGCAGCCAGCATTGACGAAGAGTACCGCAAACTTGGCGCCCGCGCTATAGCCGATTCCGGTGTCGCTTATGAGGGTGCGGTAGTCGGTGAACCCACCGAATTAGAGCTCGTTGTAGCTCACATGGGTTCTGTCCGCTGGCAAATCGAGGTTCAGGGTGTACCGGCTCATACGTCGAAGCCTCATCTCGGAGTGAACGCGATCACGGGCATGGCCAAGGTGGTATTGGCACTTGATGAGCACCATCGATCCCTTGTGTCTCGGGCGCAGCACCCATTGGTAGGGTCATCACAGCTGACCGTGAGCCTCATCGAAGGAGGTTTGGAACTTACCACTGTACCGCCGGTATGCCGTATCTGGGTCGATCGGCGTCTCATACCCGGGGAGCGGCCGCAGGACGCGTTGGCGGAGGTAGAAAGCATACTGGAAGGCCTTCGCCAGGGCGAAGACAAGATCAATGTTCGGTCATTGCTTCCCGCATTGGAAGACCCGCCTCCAATCAGTTCCGGGTCGAGCAAAATTGCAGCAGTCGCAGGAGCGGCTTGTGCCCACGTCGCGGGGACCGGAGAGCAGAAGGGAGCCACCGGCGGCTCGGATGCAAATCAGCTGTCATTGGCTGGGATCCCGTGTGTGATTATCGGACCCGGGCGTACTGCCCAAGCCCATACGAACAACGAGTTCGTTGAAATCGATCAACTGACCAAGGCTGCTGATTTGTACCAGAGAATCATGCTCACATATTAGGAGTGGCCGGCCTGATGGGGGTGCTCAAACCCCGTCCATTGGGCCGCGGACGCCCCGGATGCTGCATGAGCGTGGCGGCCGCAACGTCCCGATCTTCGCTGGTCTCGTCGGCGCTTCCCACGTAGATCTTGCCGCCCGTGCTTGAAATTCTGTTGCGACAGGCAGAGTGCGTCTTCACCATAGGGAGGGCATGATCTTCCACCGGAGACGCAGAGCCACCGAAAATTTGGCGCTCATATGCGGATAACGTACGGCAAGTGCCTAGGAAATGCAGATTTTCCGCGACAAGAAGAAATCCTCGGGGAAAACAGCCTCTTGTGACGTGATACGAAGAGAAAGTATGCGGACAGGACGAATGCCTGATCCGTTCGAGGAATGCCTGTTTTGAAGGACTCGACGAGATGAAATATGAGAAGCCATTTCCGCCCGAGGAGTTTCGGCGTCGTGTTCATGACGTGAAGCAGCGGATGGAGCGAGCGGGGCTGGACTTGCTGATCTGCCAGGATCCCGCGAATATGTATTGGCTTACCGGCTTTGACGGCTATTCGTTCTACGTGCCTCAGGTGGTCTTAGTGCATCTCCAGTCGGACATGCCCCTCTGGTTCGGACGTTTCGTCGATGTAAATTCCGCTTATATAACGACGGATCTGCCTAGAGAAAATATAAGCTCATTTTCCGATCATAGACTTCAACATCCAGAATTACATCCATTTGACGATCTTTGCGAGCTTATCAATTCGCGCGGCTGGGGATCTGATCGAATCGGTGTCGAGCTTAACGCCCACTTCTATACTGCCCGAGCACATCAACATCTCGTCAAAGGCCTTCCGAATGCAAAATTCTCTGATAGCCGCGAATTAGTCAATTGGGCACGGCTTATAAAATCTGACCTTGAACTAGTCTACATGAGAGAAGCGGGCCACCTTGCAACGCATACGATGCAGACGGCAATCGCTAACCTAAGGCCTGGAGTGCCGCAACATGAGGTCGTCGCGGAGGTGTACCGGGCCCAGACACGAGGGGTGGACGGTAAATATGGCGACTCTAGCGGTCCTCCTCTTATCCAGACTAGCGAACAAACGAACGCTCCGCACCTCAGTTGGACCGAGGAGCCCTTGCCGACCTCTGGCCTGGTTCTCATGGAGTTCGGCGCCACCCGACGCCGCTACTGTGCGCCGCTGTGCCGCACCGTCCACATCGGAAAGCCACCCGCAGAGGTCTCGCGTCTTGCTGAGGTTATAGTGGAAGGCGGGGATGCTGTGCTCGAGATGGCAAAGCCTGGTACCGTCGTTGAGGAGCTTAATGCGGTGTGGCAAGATATCCTCAAGCGGAACGGGTATATCAAGATAGGCCGCTCCGGCTATTCAATCGGACTCAACTTCCCGCCGGAATGGGGCGAACGCACGGTTAGTATTCGCGCGGGCGACAAGACCATCCTACAACCAGGAATGTGCTTCCATTTTCAGTCGGGGGTTAGGCTCGAAGGGTTCGGCGCCGCCATCTCTGAATCATTTATTGTAACCGAAAGGGGCGGTGAGCGATTGGCAGATGTTGATCGCCGCTTGATCGTCGTGGACTAGGTGATTTGGATGTGACCCAAATCGTTTTGCGATCTCACTGGGTCCGTTCGAAGCCGGTTGAAATTTGTTTCTGCGGCGAGCGGATGAACGGATCTAGCTTAAGGACGGCGCTGTCTGAGAGGTGCGGCATGCCCAACCTCTGGGACAGGAGAATCTCGCCTAGCACATGAGTTCTCTGCATCAGCGGAGATTAAGATCCGTAGGCCGAAATGAGCCACCTGTGACGCGAGCGCGGCGTGAACGTTGCCCCATTCTACAAATGCGCGGATGACGCAAGAGGACTTAGCTTTTGAGGAGCATTGAGGACGAGTTTACGCGCGCCTGAAGCGGGCTCTTGCCAACCCTGCGCGCCGGTGGGAACGCGAGTATGGTCCGCCCCGTCCGTGCAACACGTCGCGACATCAGCACACGTTGTTCCCGATAGATGGCTCGGCAGCGAAGCTCGCCTTTTGCCCGGGGCTCGCTTCATCCTTTTCTGCTGTTTCGTGCGACTTCACCACTTCACCAAGTGAATGTCTGGGTTATCGCGGGGACCTCAATTTCGGGACCCCAAGACCTCCTTCCGAATGAAGTCGTCCGCGATGCCATCGTGTCTGAAGCGGTCGCGGTCACCCTGCACAGTGCCGGACGAAAGTAGCCTTGCGGCGAGTTCCGTCTAAGATTCGAGGCGGTTGCGCCTGCGTCAGTGCGCCTGATCGGTGTCGGTCGAGAACTTAATGCCACGAGGCCAGATCGGGAACTCGGGATCGGGAGATCGGCGCTGGAACCAACTACTTTCCGCGCCGCCGGCGACCAGCGCGACCTTCGCTCGCGGTCGCTAAGCCTCCTGGCAAGTGAAGTTGTGAGCCGTGTCCAATTCTACGCGAATTGGCTGCTGTTTGCAGGAATGCAGCTAAAGGGGCATCAACTGCGCTGCCGATCGGCGCTGTGGCAGCAATAACCTAAAGGCATCAGCATACCATTGGAGTCTTAGATGAGGGGTACGTCAATCACGGCATTACGCAGGCTCAAACGGCCAGACCTTTTGCGTGGTGATGCGTATCTGAACGGCGCCTGGCTCTCCAAATCAGATACTCTTGCCGTGTTTGATCCTGCCAGCGGTGACGAGATCGCTCAAGTTGCGGCTTGCGCAGACGCCGACGTTGACGACGCGGTCCATTGCGCAAGAGCAGCGTTCCTCAAGTGGCGCGACATGCTTCCGTTACAGCGTGGTGCATATCTGCGGAAATGGGCGGCAGGCATGCGGGAGAGCGCCGAAGACCTGGCTGTCATCATAACGGCCGAGCAAGGAAAACCGATTGCTGAAGCCCGCGGCGAAGTTTCATACGCTGCCGGCTTTTTAG
>NZ_RZPB01000580.1:0-3802 GCF_003998535.1 Mesorhizobium sp. M7A.F.Ca.AU.002.02.1.1
CCTGGCGACCTCGCGCCAGTCCGCGTCTTCGGCCGCCGCGTCGAGCAGGCGGATGTAGGTGAGCAGCCGCTCCTCGTCGTATCCGGTCAAGATCGAGGAGTCTGGAGCAACGTCGGCAACATCGGGATCAAGCAGTGGTTTGAGCAAACGCGATTTCCATCTTTGAAGTCATTTTGTAGAGAATACTCCGTGGTTGAATACTCGACAAGACGCTGCACTCGCGGGCATGGAAATACGCGAGGTGTTTGCACGCAATCTGAGGCGGCATCGGCAGGCGGCTGGGCTTTCGCAAGAAGAGCTGGCTCACCGCGCGGAAGTCGATCGCACCTACATCAGCGCGTTGGAGCGCAGCGTCTACGGCGCGACGATCGACGTTGTCGACAAGTTGGCAAATGTTCTCGGGATTGAGGCCGCGGACCTTCTAAGGCGCCCTCTATCGCGCGTCACAAAATAGCGAGTCATTCGGCCTCATTTGTCTTGTTGTGCCTCCATGACAGCAGTCGCATCGCGAGCCGGGCGGAGCCCGGCGAGCGGCCGCCGTGTTTCATAAAAGCGACCGCACGCGCCGACCCCGATGATCTGGTCGCTAGATATTCTTATGATAAGACAATCCGGTTGATGTGGCGGACCAGAAAGGCCGCGCGGCGAGACGTTCGCCGTGCGGCCTTTCGTTCGTTCACGCCGCCTTTTCCAACAGTGCCTTCGCCTTTCCTTCAAGCTCCAGCCGGCTATCCTGATGCGGCTTGGCGCGGGCATGCGCTGTCATGCCTTGAACAAAATCGAAGATGCTTTCGGGTGGGTGACCTTCTTCCTGCAACACAGTCTCGATGATCTTGCCCGTTTCGCCCTTGGAGAAACCGCGCTTGCGCAGGAAGCTTTCGCGGTCCTCGGCGGTGCGGGCTACGATCTTCTCACGCGCGGCCTTGATGCCAGCGATGAACGGCGCCGGGCTTGAGTTCGCAAAGCTAGCTAAAGCCGGCGCTGCCTCATGGGCAAAACGCTGCGCGGCAAATTTTGAGTGCCGGATTGTGATTTCCTCGAAACCCTCCACGCCCCACAGATTGCGGTTCATGCAGACGGCGCGCAGATAGAAACTCGCAATGCCCAGGGTCTTCGAACCGACTTCCGAATTCCAGCAATAGAACCCTCGGAAATACAAATCAGGCTCGCCATTCGGAAGCCGTCCGGCTTCGATCGGGTGTGTGTCGTCCACCAGAAACAGGAACACGTCGCGGTCGCTGGCGTAAAGCGTCGTGGTGTCCTTGGTCACGTCCACGAATGGATTGTGCGTCATCGTCGCCCAGTCCAGAACGCCCGGCACCTTCCAGATAGTGTCGCCAGTTCCGTTGCCCGCTATCTTCATGACGGCGGCGACAAGCTCGTGATCCCAGATGCGGCCATAGTCCGGACCCGTGACGGCGCGAAGCTCAATGCGTCCGTCTTCCGTCTCGAGCGTCTTCATCAACTCCGCCCGATGGCTCAAAAGGCCATGCTGCAAATTGATGCCAGCAAGCGGCGCGGGCAGCTGGCGCATATAGGTGGCCGGCGCGCTGACAAGGCTGCAAAGCTGGCCGAAGCTCCAATGCGTCGGCGCGATTGGCTGCTCCTGTCCGGGAACGATAAGCGAAAGCCGCTCTGCATTGTCGCGGGTAGCTTCCACGCGCACGGCGCGGCTCTCAACGGTGCGGGCGGTCGCTCGGTCCGCGCGCTGCTTCACGGCATCATAGAGCTCGGTAAGGCTCAGATAGCGCTCGTCATCGGGACGCGAAAACCATTCGGAGGAAACTCGTCCGATCCTCTCGCCGCGCGAGATATCCACGCGAAAGCCGCTGGAAGCCACCTGTTCCTGCCTGTTGCTCTCGCTGTTGATAATGGTGGTCATGTTCATTGTGCTCACTCCTTTTTCCGTCAATGCCGAAGGCATGTCCCCCGGCATGCCTTCCGGGGGCGCGTGAGCGCGCGGGAGTGATGGGGGCCAATGCCGGCGAGCGAAGCCGGGTTGCACGGTCGAGCGGAGCGGATGGAAATTGATGGCCACTGTTGCTGCTGTCGGGCCGCTTTGCGAGCCTGCGGCCCTGCTCTGCACAGGCGGCATTGGCGGGGAAGCGAGGGGAAGTTCCTCGCTTCCCATCGAGTCTACAAGGGTATCCGCAGTCGATCAGAACGATGAATGCGAAGCTTACTCTTATAATGTTGTGCAAGAGATTTGGATTTTACAGAGAAACGTACTATTTGCCTCATTGGCGGGACGGGGAAATCAAACGTCGCTCAATTCGTCCGATACAATAAGAGGAAATTAGATGACCACTGCTCTCGAACAAGACGGTCAACTGGATACCGTGTCCATAGCGGCTGACATTGTCGCCGCCTATGTGTCGAACAATCCACTGCCGGTCGCCGAGCTGCCGAAGTTGATCGGCGATATCCATGCCGCTTTGAAAGGCATCGGCACGCCGACGATAGAGCCGGTGATCAAGCAGGAACCGGCGGTATCGATCAAGAAGTCGGTGACGCCGGATTTCATCATCTGTCTGGAAGACGGAAAGAAATTCAAATCGCTCAAGCGGCATCTTCAGCATTTTAATCTGACCCCCGACGAATACCGGCAGAAATGGAACCTGCCCTCCGACTATCCGATGGTGGCGCCGAATTACGCCGCCACGCGCTCGGCCCTGGCGAAATCAATAGGGCTCGGGCGCAAGGCGGCTGCGCCCACGCCTGCCGCGTCGGAAAAACCAAAACGGCCTGCTCGTGCGGCAGCAGCGACGACGACTGCGGCAGCCATCAAGTCGCCGCTGAAGAAGACGCGCAAGGCACCAGCAAAAGCCTAGACCTCTGCACCCTGGCGGACGTGCCGGGCTGTGTAGGACCTGAACATGGCGAAGCCCCGCCTTGCAGCGGGGCTTCGTGTTGAGTCGGATCACTCTGCGGTGCGGCGGGACCAGATGAGCGAGAAGTCGCCCTCGGTGTCGGTCTCGACCAGGCTCGCATAGATCGGAGCGGGGAAGCTGGGATCGTCGAGCTTGACAGAGTGGTAGTCGCGTCCCTCGCGCGAGGTCTTCTTCCATGCCGCCCCGAACTCGGTGGCGCCGGCGAAGATTCGGAAGTCGGGACCCTTTTCATTTTCGCCATCGGCCGGAGAGAACGTCACCGTCTTGACGTTGAGGTCGAGGGTCTTGACCGAGCCGGAGAAGCCGTTGGCGGTGCGGGAGAAAGTGCCGATCGTAGCCATTGTGGTGGTTCCTTCTGTTTTTCTCGGACCGCGCCCATCGCGGCCTCGATGGTGGTCGTGAGACCGGGGACGATCGGTCCGCACCCCGAAGGGGCTGAAACGAAGTGGAAGACGGCGACGCGAGGCTTTCTTGAACCGCGAGGAATGGACGCGCAGCGGACAGGGGAAGAAAACGCAGTGGCGTCGTTGCGGGAAGACGATCGAGACTGAGTGCAGCGAAGTCGGTCTTCGGTCAGACCCAATCCATTCGAGGACGCCGTGGGCGTAGCTTGGAATTAGCGGAAGGAACCGCCACCAGGCTGCGATCTGTCACAGCTGATGTCGTCCGTGCTGTGGCGCTTCTCCGTCCTGTCAAAGAACTGGGCCAAACGCCAGAGTATACGGCCCGTCCTCCAACGGATGAAAAAGGAACGGCCGATTTCCTTCATCTTTGGACTGACCCGCCATCGAGTTTCGGGTGGCACCGAAGACGACCGACTGATTGCTGAACGCAGCGGCTTCCAAGCCGCCAACCATCGTGACGATTTCGCGTTTCAGTCGACTGGATGCGAGCCCGGTTGAGGTCGATAG
>NZ_RZPB01000581.1:0-3793 GCF_003998535.1 Mesorhizobium sp. M7A.F.Ca.AU.002.02.1.1
GTAACCGCACTTGGCAGCCACCCTCAGCGAAGCGCCATTTTCCGGATCGATGATACAGACGGTCTTCTCGCGCCCGAAAATCACTTCGCCCCATGCCAGGACGCGGCCAACCACCTCGGTGGCGAAGCCCGCCCCGTGCACGGCCGGAACCAGCGCCCACCCGGCCTCGGGAATGCCTTCGATCGATGGTTCCATGTCGCGCTTCAGATCGTGAAACCCGGCCTCGCCGATGAAGCGCCCGGTCGCCTTCTCCTCGATCGCCCAGAAGCCATAGCCAAGCAACGACCACAGGCCGGCGTGACGCAGGAAGCGCATCCAGCTTTCTTCGCGCGTGCGCGGCTTGCCGCCGATGAAGCGGGTGACGACGGGATCGGTCCACATCGCGGCATAGGTGTCGAAATCATCCAGGCGGTGTGCCCGCAGGATGGTTCGCTTCGTTTCGATGACAGGAGCACTGGTCGCTTGCGGATTGTTCATGGGATCTGCCTCGCACGGATCGCCAGCGCTTAGCAAATCGCCGGTGCTGCGCAAGGGGCCAGGGCAACACGGCCCATCATCCAGGCGCCGCTATGGGAATTTTGCGCGACGATGTTATTTTTCACCGCAGGCTGATTCAACACCCGCCAGCGCGACCTTTTTTCAGGCGCGCATTGGTGGCGTCAAACCCAGGGAAAAGAGCATGGATACCACCGATCTTGTGCTTGCGATCTTCCATCATCTGCTGGTGTTTTCGCTGGCGGGGATCATCGGCGCCGAATTCGTCCTGATCCGCGGCGATCTGGGTGCTGCGACGCTCAAGAGGCTCGCCGGCATCGACCGCCATTACGGCGTCATCGCCGCGCTGATCATCGTCGTCGGCATCGGCCGCGTCTTCTATGGCCTCAAGGGCTGGGAATTCTACGTCTACAACTGGGTGTTCTGGGCCAAGATAGCGGCGTTCGGCGCTGTCGGCCTGCTGTCGATCATCCCGACCGTCCGCTTCATATCCTGGAACAGGCAGGCGAGCGGCAATGCCTCGTTCCAGGTGCCGGCGACCGAACTTGCGTCCGTGAAGACCTATATCCGCGCCGAAGCTTTCATCTTCCTGCTCATCCCGGTCTTCGCCGCGGCGATGGCGCGCGGCTACGGCTACTAGGGTGGCGATCACCCTCCGACATTATCCACCCATCGAGTGCGGATGTTTGCGGATATCGGCAGTTTGCCGCCCAGTTGCTATTTGCTAGCTTGCCCTAGTTGTTGCTTCATGCGCAGCCGGTGTTGAGAGGAGATCCGCGCGGCGTTGGAGATTCATATCCCGGGAGGAGATCACGATGAGAAGATTTGTCGCCGCTCTGGCTGCTGCCGCGGCCGTCACGCTTTATGGGTTCGCGGCCAGCGCGCAGACCTATCCTGAACGAACCATCACCGTTGTGGTACCGTTTGCCGCCGGCGGTCCGACCGACACGGTCACGCGCCTCGTCGCCGAAGCGATGTCGAAGGATCTCGGCCAGCAGGTCATCGTCGAGAATGTCGGCGGCGCCGGCGGAACGCTGGGTGCCGGCCGCGTCGCCAACGCCGAGCCTGACGGCTATACGCTGCTGCTCCATCATATCGGCATGGCGACAAGTGCGACGCTGTACAGAAAGCTCGCCTACGACACGCTGAACGCCTTCGAATATGTCGGCCTCGTCACCGAGGTGCCGATGACCATCGTCGGCCGCAAGGACCTGGAGCCGACCGATCTCAAGGGGTTGGTGGAGTACGCCAAGGCCAACAAGGATTCCATAACCGTCGCCAATGCCGGCATCGGTGCGGCCTCGCATCTGTGCGGCATGCTGTTCATGAGCGCCATCAAGACGCCGCTGGTCACCGTGCCCTACAAGGGCACCGGCCCGGCCATGACCGATCTCCTCGGCGGTCAGGTCGACATCATGTGCGACCAGACGACCAACACCACCAAGCAGATCCAGGGCGGCACCATCAAGGCCTATGCCGTCACCTCGCCGGAGCGCCTCGATGTGCTGAAAGACGTCCCGACGACGGTGGAAGGCGGCCTTCCCGAAGTGCAGGTCGGCATCTGGCACGGTCTCTATGCACCCAAGGGCACACCGGCCGGGATCACCGAACGCCTGTCGAAATCGCTTCAGGTCGCGCTGAAGGACCAGAACGTCGCGGCCCGCTTCGCCGAACTCGGCACCAAGCCATCGCCCGAGGCCGATGCGACGCCCGCCGCACTGAAGGCCAAGCTGGAAAGTGAGATCGCGCGCTGGAAGCCGATCATCGAAGCCGCCGGCCAGTATGCCGACTGAGGTTTGAACAGGGGCGCCACCGGCGCCCCTGTTCGCTCGGCATCCGCTACGCACCGCGGCTTGGGAGAACCATCATGAAACCTTTCGCGATCGACAGGGCCAACGGCCTGTGCGCCGCCCTGTTCATCGGTTTCGGCGCATGGTTCGCGCTGCAATCGCTCGGCCTCGAAATCGGCACCGCGTTGCGCATGGGGCCAGGCTATTTTCCGCTGGTCCTGGCGATCGTGCTGGTCCTGCTTGGCGCCGTCATTCTCGTCCAGGCTGTACGCGTCGAGGGCGAAGCGGTCGGGCATATTGCGTGGCGCGGCATGCTGCTCATCCTGCCTGCTCCGATCTTCTTCGGCCTGACGGTGCGCGGCCTCGGATTCATCCCGTCGATCTTCCTGACGGCGCTGATCGCGTCGTTTGCCAGCCGCTGCATGAAGCCGTTGACCGCGCTCGTGCTGTCGGCCGGCCTGACATTGTTTGCATTCCTTGTCTTCAGCTACGCGCTCGGCCTGCCGTTCCGCCGCTTCGGCCCGTGGCTGGCCCCGTGGTTGGTGTCGTAAGGCGATGAGCATGGATCTGCTCGACAACCTTGCGCTCGGCTTTTCGACGGCGACGTCGCTGACCAACCTCGGTTTCTGCCTGATCGGCGTCCTTCTCGGCACGCTGATCGGCGTCCTGCCCGGCATCGGCGCCACCGCGACCATCGCCATGCTTTTGCCCATCACCTTCCAGATCGGCGACCCGGTTTCCTCCCTCATCATGCTCGCCGGCATCTATTACGGTGCGCAATATGGCGGCTCGACCACCGCCATTCTCATCAACATGCCCGGCGAATCCTCGTCCGCCGTCACCGCGATCGACGGCTACCAGATGGCCAGGAACGGCCGCGCCGGGGCGGCCCTCGCGATCGCGGCCATCGGCTCGTTCTTTGCCGGCACCGTTTCGACGTTCCTCGTCGCCATCTTTGCCCCGCCGCTGACGGCGATCGCGCTGAAATTCGGCGCGGCCGAGTATTTTTCGCTGATGATCGTCGGCCTGGTTTCGTCCGTCGCGCTCGCCCACGGCTCGATCGTCAAGGCGCTGGCCATGGTCGTGCTCGGCCTGCTGCTCGGCGTTGTCGGCACCGACATTTACACCGGCACGCCGCGCTTCACGCTTGGAATCCGGGAATATGCCGACGGGTTGAATTTCGTTGCGGTGGCGGTCGGTGTCTTTGGCATCGCCGAGATCCTGCGCAACCTCGAAAACGAGGATGAGCGCTCCGTGATGATCCGCAAGGTCACCGGCCTTATGCCGACCCGCGAGGACTTTCGGCGCATGGCAGCGCCCATCGTGCGCGGAACGATCATCGGTTCAGCGCTCGGCATCCTGCCGGGAGGCGGCGCGATCCTGGCAGCCTTTGCCTCCTACACGGTCGAAAAACGCGTCTCGAAAAACCCGAAGGAGTTCGGCAAGGGCGCCATCGAAGGCGTCGCCGGACCGGAATCGGCAAACAATGCCGGTGCGCAGACTTCCTT
>NZ_RZPB01000582.1:0-3782 GCF_003998535.1 Mesorhizobium sp. M7A.F.Ca.AU.002.02.1.1
GCCCCGGCACGGGACTGTTCGTGCTTGCTATCGAACCCAAGCTGCTCGATCCAGATTTCGAGCAACGAATGAAGGACCAGCTTGACCGGCTGCGGCGGCGCTTCGGCGTGCATGTGCCCGGTCGTGCCCGCGCAGAGGCCGCCGAGAAGGCGCAAGCGCGCGGCATTACCGCATCGAAGGCCGTGGTGCAGCGCATTTCCGAATTCGCTGCACGCTATTCTTCCTGAATATTATTAAATATCAATTAGTTATCTGGAATTCGTCCGCCGCAGGCGCGGCGCAGTGCGATTTTCTTTGCGCGCCGCTGAACCTTTCCGCGCCTTGCTGCGACCCAGCTTTGTCCAGGGCAAGGCGAGCTTGCCCGATCCACACCGAGGGAAGCAGCAAACCGAAATCGAAAGCCTGCATCACGCGAAGGCCGGTCCTTCGCGCTTCGGAAAACTCAACCCAAATCAAAGGAAATTGCCATGACCAACACCAAGATCACCATGCTGACCGCCGTCCTTCTGCTCGGCTCGTTCATGGGCGCCACACAGGCAGCCACCCTGAAGGCCGCACCGGTCAAGCCGTCCAGCCCGGGTGTCATCGCTGCCCCGAGCGGCGGGGCCACCGAAGACCACTACTGCAAGAACGGCCATGCAAAATTCGCCAATTGCAGCGCTGATTTCGTCGCCGCCTGCAAGAAGGTTGGTGGCACCATGTCGGATGTTCAGGGCTGGGGTGGGCGTACTTGCTTCACGCCCTCCTGATACCGTCTCAGGTCAGGCCGCGCCGTCGGCCCCTGGCTTCGCATGGATGTCACCCGGAAAACCCCGCTTCGGCGGGGTTTTCTGCGTTTTGATCGCACGATGGTAAAACATTCTCGTTTTGGTCAACTTTTGTTTATTTGACTTCGACCAACCTGATCGGCCGTTTGCGCTGATTGAGCAAAACAGAGGAGCTACAATGTCGGCAAGCACGGACAATCCCCGCAACGCCCTTGTCATCCCGGTCCTTGGCAGGTTTTACGCGGCCCTGCACGATGGTGCCGAAACCGTTCTTCGCGTCGTCGCCGGCGGGTTTCTCGCCATCCACGGTTCGCAGAAGATCACCAATCCTTTCGGCGCTGCCGAGATGGTCGAGGGTCTCGGCTTCTATCCGGGCGCGTTGTGGTCGTTGCTTCTGGCCTGCACTGAATTCTTTGGCGGCATCTTCATCGCCATCGGCTTTTTGACGCGGCCGGCCGCCTTTGCCGGCCTGTTCGTGCTGCTGGTCACGGTCTGGTTCCACTGGGTCACCATGGGCCAAGGCTATTCGGGTGCGGAAAAGTCGCTGCTGTGGGCAGCGATCCTGCTCTTCTTCGTCATTCGCGGCGGCAACCGCCATTCGGTCGACAACCGTATCGGCAAAGCGTTCTGACAGGCTGATAGCGACGACGCGTCGCCCTTTGCCTTTGGCACGAAACGGATTATGAAACGGCTTCAGCCAAGCCTGCGAGCGCCGGAGCCAGCCATGACCGAAATCCTGCAGACCCCAAAGCTCGTCGTCGTCTTTGGCGGGTCAGGCTTTGTCGGCCGCCATGTCGTGCGCGCGTTGGCCAAGCGCGGCTATCGCATCCGGGTCGCCTGCCGGCGGCCCGATCTCGCCGGCCATTTGCAGCCGCTCGGCAATGTCGGCCAGATCCAGCCGGTCCAGGCCAATGTGCGCGTGCGCTGGTCGGTAGACCGCGCCGTGCAAGGCGCCGACCATGTCGTCAATCTGGTCGCCATCCTGCATGAGAGCGGCCGGCAGAAATTCTCCGCCGTGCACGAGTTCGGCGCCCGCGCAGTGGCCGAGGCCGCGCGCTCGGTCGGCGCCGGCCTGACCCACATTTCTGCGCTTGGCGCCGATCTGGACTCCGAATCAGACTACGCGCGCACCAAGGCGCTTGGCGAAAAGGCTGTGCTGGAGACGATCAAGGACGCCGTGATCTTCCGGCCGTCGATCAATTTCGGACCCGAAGACGGCTTCTTCAACCGCTTCGCCAACATGGCGCGCTATTCGCCGGTGCTGCCGCTGATCGGCGGCGGCCAGACCAAGTTTCAGCCGGTCTATGTCGGCGACGTGGCCGAAGCGGTGGCGCGCTCGGTCGACGGCAAGGTGGATGGCGGCCAGATCTATGAACTCGGCGGACCGAAGGTGCTCACCTTCAAGCAGTGTATGGAAGAGCTGCTCGACGTGATCGAGCGCAAGCGGCTGCTGGTGCCGGTTCCGTGGTGGGTGGCCAACATCCAGGCCTCGATCCTCGGTCTCCTGCCCAACCCGCTGCTGACCAAGGACCAGGTGATGCAGCTGCGCGAGCACAACATCGTTTCGGACGCCGCCAACCAGACCAACAGGACGCTTGCGGGGCTAGGCATCCAGCCGCAGTCGATCGCGACGATCCTGCCCAGCTATCTCTGGCGCTACCGCGCCGCCGGCCAGTTCCAGCAACGCAAGCCCGCGGCCTAATTCGGCGCAACTGCCTGAAGGTGTCACGCCTAACGCGGCGTGACCTGCATCGGTAGACCGCCTTGCGGCTGCGTGGTCAGTTTCTGTACCGGCCAGGGTTTCGTTTCGGCGGTGGTGTCGAAGCGGAAGCGCGACAGCATGATCGCCAGCGCGATGATCGCCTCCTGCATGGCGAAGCTGGCGCCGATGCAGACGCGTGGGCCGGCGCCAAACGGCAGATACTGGAAGCGGTCGATCTTTTCGCGATTTCCCGGGTGGAAGCGTTCCGGCAGGAAGGCATCCGGCCGGTCCCACAGTTTCCTGTGGCGATGCACGACCCAAGGCATCACCAGCACCGCGGCGTGCTTGGGGATATGAAGATCCTTCCACATTTCCGGTTCGATCGGCTCGCGGTTGATCGACGGCGCCGGCGGATAGAGCCTGAGCGCTTCGTCGAAAGCCGCGCGCGTGAAGGGCATGGCATCGAGCCATTTCGTCGGATCGGGCTCGCGCGCCAGCACCTGGTCGATCTCCTGCTCGACCCGGTTGCGCTCCCACGGTGATTCAGCCAGGCAATAGAGCGTCCAGCCGAGCGCACGCGCCGTCGTCTCATGGCCGGCGCCGATGAAGGTGATGATATTGTCCTCGACCTCGGCCCGCGTCAGTCCGTCGGGTCCCTCGGCCTTGAGCAGCAGTGTCAGGAAATCCTGCGGCACGGCATCGGGATCGCGCTTGAATTTCGCTTCGCGCATCTTGACCGTGTCGGTGACGATCTTGCGGAAATAGGCCATGGTCTTGCGGCCACGGATGCGGGTCAGCCTCGGCAGCCAGTCGGGCGCACGCAACAGGTCGAGCGGATCGACGCGACCCATGGTCTCGAACAGGCGGTCGATCTCGTTGGCGAAACTGCCGGGCTCGCCTGATATCTCGCCGGAAAACAGCGTCTCGGCCAGGATGTCATAAGTGAGCAGCGTCATGTCATGGGCGATGTCAGACGTGCCGCCGTCTTCGTAACGGGTGACGAAGTCCTGCGTGCGCCTCAGCATCGGCTGGGCGAAGCCGAAGATGTGGCGCGGCGTGAACACCGGCGCCATCGCCTTGCGCGACCGCTTCCAGACCTCGCCCTCGGCGGTGAGCAGGCCGTCGCGCAGGATCGGCCGCAGGATCTTCTGGCGCACCGTCGCCATCTTGTAGTTCCTGGCGTTGTCGACCAGCACATGCCGGATCAGGGCGGGATCATTGGCGACGATCAGATGTCCGCCAACGCCGTTCGCCGAGATCCACGGCTCGTTGTAGGTATGCTCACCCCACAATTCGAGCGGGTTGCGGTAGAC
>NZ_RZPB01000583.1:0-3778 GCF_003998535.1 Mesorhizobium sp. M7A.F.Ca.AU.002.02.1.1
AACGAGTATCGCGTCGACGTGTCGTCGCCGCGTCTCGGCATCGAGAAGGTCGTCGATCTCTATGTCGCGCCGGTACCGGAATTTCCGGGCTCGGTGGTGGTTATGTTCCAGGAACGGTCGATGGCCGACAAGATCGACCGGCAGATGACGCATCGGGGCGCAGCGCGCTCGGTCACCGGCCTGGCCGCGATGCTTGCCCATGAGATCAAGAACCCGCTCTCCGGCATCCGCGGCGCTGCCCAGTTGCTGGAACTGTCGGCTTCCGACGAAGACCGTGCGCTGACGCGGCTGATCACCGACGAGACCGACCGCATCGTGTCGCTGGTCGATCGCATGGAGGTGTTTTCCGACGAGCGGCCGATCGACCGCTACCCCGTCAACATCCATGTCGTGCTCGACCATGTGAAGGCCATTGCCAAGAACGGTTTTGCCAAGAGAATCAAGATATTGGAGGACTATGATCCTTCGTTGCCTCCGGTGTTTGCCAACCGCGACCAGTTGATCCAGGTGTTCCTCAACCTGGTCAAGAACGCCGCCGAGGCGATCGGCAGTGACCCGCAGGGCGAGATCGTGCTGTCGACCGCCTTCCGGCCAGGCATCCGTGTTTCAGTGCCGGGCACGCAGGACCGCGTGTCGCTGCCGCTGGAGTTCTGTGTGCGCGACAATGGCTCCGGCGTCTCGGAAGACATCTTGCCGATCCTGTTCGACCCGTTCATCACCACCAAGCCGAACGGCTCGGGGCTGGGGCTGGCGCTGGTCGCCAAAATCGTCGGCGAACATGGCGGCATCATCGAATGCGAATCGACGCCGCGCGGGACCACATTCCGCATCCTGATGCCGGCCTGGAAAGAAGCGCCATACGGCGCCGATGAAGACGGTGAAGGAGACCGCAAATGACCGTTCGCGGCAATATTCTCGTCGCCGACGACGATGCGGCGATCCGCACTGTCCTCAACCAGGCGCTTTCGCGCGTCGGCCACGAGGTGCGCGTCACCTCCAATGCTTCGACTTTGTGGCGCTGGGTGGCGGCGGGCGAGGGCGATCTGGTCATCACCGATGTGGTGATGCCGGACGAGAACGCCTTCGACATGCTGCCGCGCATCAAGAAGGCGAGGCCGGAACTGCCGGTCATCGTCATGAGCGCCCAGAACACCTTCATGACGGCGATCCGCGCGTCTGAAACCGGCGCCTATGAGTATCTGCCCAAGCCGTTCGACCTGACCGAACTGCTCAACATCGTCAACCGGGCGCTTTCCGAGCCGCGACGGCCGAAGATCGATGCGCGGCCGGAAGAGCAGCCCGATGCAATGCCGCTGGTCGGCCGTTCGGCCGCCATGCAGGACATCTACCGCATGCTGGCGCGCATGATGCAGACCGACCTGACGGTGATGATCTCGGGCGAATCCGGCACCGGCAAGGAACTGGTGGCGCGCGCGCTGCATGAATATGGCCGCCGCCGTGGCGGCCCGTTCGTCGCCATCAACATGGCGGCGATCCCGCGCGACCTGATCGAATCGGAACTGTTCGGTCACGAGAAGGGCGCCTTCACCGGCGCGCAGAATCGCTCGACCGGACGCTTCGAGCAGGCTGAAGGCGGCACGCTGTTCCTCGATGAAATCGGCGACATGCCGATGGAGGCGCAGACCCGCCTGCTGCGCGTGCTCCAGCAGGGCGAATACACGACGGTTGGCGGACGCACGCCGATCAAGACCGACGTGCGCATCGTCGCCGCCACCAACAAGGATCTGCGCACCCTGATCAACCAGGGGCTTTTTCGCGAGGATCTGTTCTATCGCCTCAACGTGGTGCCGCTCCGGCTGCCCGCGCTGCGTGAGCGCTCCGAGGATGTGCCCGACCTTGTCCGCCACTTCTTCAAGCTCGGCGAAATGGAAGGCCTGCAGACCAAGCGCATTTCTTCCGGCGGCATCGAGTTGATGAAGCGCTATCCGTGGCCGGGCAATGTGCGCGAACTGGAAAACCTGGTTCGCAGGCTCGCCGCGCTCTATTCGCAGGACGAGATTTCCGCCGAGATCATCGAGGCCGAGCTCAAGACCGGCGAACGTCCCGTGGTGCCGGGTGGCGGCAATCTCATTCCCGACGATTTGTCGATCGGCCAGGCGGTCGAGCACTTCCTGCAACGCTATTTCGCCTCGTTTGCCGGCGATTTGCCACCTGCCGGGCTTTATCAACGCATCCTGTCCGAGGTCGAGTTTCCACTCGTCCTGGCCTCGATGACGGCAACCCGCGGCAACCAGATCAAGGCCGCGGAACTGCTTGGCTTGAACCGCAACACGCTGCGCAAGAAGATCCGCGAACTTGGCGTCAACGTCTACAAATCGTCGCGCCAGGGCTGAGCCTTTGATCTGAACCCGCGCTCTTTTCAGGGGATCGGCTCGCGAAAGATTTCCGTCTCGGTCACACTTGTTGCATAATCGCCACAATGCGTTGCATACATCCGACGCAATCATGGCACTAGACGGCGACATGGCCCCGCAGGCACCGACAACAAACCAACCGCTTTTCAGCGAACCCGGCGCTCGTGACGGGCGCCGGCTGCTTGCGCTGCCAGGCGTGATCGCGGTCGTCGGCGCGCTGATGACGGCGGCGATCTCGTTCACCATCCTCGTTGGCGCCACGCCGATCACACCGAACGAGTCGACGACGCTGGCGTTGATTGCCCTCAACGCGGCTTTCGTCCTGATTCTTATCGCGCTGGTCGGGCGTGAGGTGCACCGCATCCTGATGGCGCGCCGGCATGGCAAGGCCGCTTCGCGGCTGCATGTGCGCATTGTCGCCATGTTCGCCCTGGTTGCCGCCATTCCGGCCATCATGGTGGCCATCATCGCGTCGATCACGCTCGACATCGGCCTCGACCGCTGGTTCGAGATCCGCACCAAGACGATCGTCAATTCGTCGCTGTCGATCGCCGACGCCTATGTTCAGGAAAATGCCCGCAACCTGCAGGGTACGACAC
Organism: Mesorhizobium sp. M7A.F.Ca.AU.002.02.1.1; assembly: GCF_003998535.1. Taxonomy (NCBI): domain Bacteria; kingdom Pseudomonadati; phylum Pseudomonadota; class Alphaproteobacteria; order Hyphomicrobiales; family Phyllobacteriaceae; genus Mesorhizobium; species Mesorhizobium sp. M7A.F.Ca.AU.002.02.1.1. The sequence continues at coordinate 2,975 of NZ_RZPB01000583.1, forward strand.
TGTCCATGGCCTATGATCTCGATGCGTCACGCACACTCTACGGCCTTGATCGTACCGGCTTTCTCGACCTGATGAACAAGGAAGCCGTGGGCCGTTCGCTGGCTCATGCGGCGCTGATCAAACCTGACGGCTCTTTCGTCATGAGCGCCAAGACCGACACGGATTTTGCCATGCCTGAGCCGCCGGAAGGCGCCGTGGCCAGCGCTGCCGACGGCAAGCCGGTGCTGATCGAGCCGAAAACGCGCAACATCATGGGCGCCATCGTCAAGCTGCGCGAGATCGAAGGGCTCTATCTCTATACCATTCGCCTCGTCGATCCGGAGGTCATCAAGGCGCGGCAGATCGTCAGGTCCAACACCGACGAATATCGGGGGCTGGAAGACAACCGCCGCACCTCGCAGGTGGCCTTCGCGCTGCCCTATCTTTCGCTCACCCTCATCATCATCCTGTCCGCGATCTGGACCGGCATTGCGGTCGCCGACCGTCTGGTGCGGCCCATTCGCCAGCTCATCGGCGCCGCCGACGAAGTGGCGACCGGCAATCTCGACGTCGCGGTTCCGGTCAGGCCCTCGGACGGCGATGTCGCCTCGCTCGGCGATACGTTCAACAAAATGCTTCTCGAACTGAAATCGCAGCGCAACGAGATCCTGTCGGCCAAGGACCTGATCGACGAGAGGCGACGCTTCTCCGAAGCCGTGCTTGCCGGCGTTACCGCCGGCGTCATCGGCGTCGATCCCTACGGCATCGTCACCATCGTCAACCGCTCGGCCGAAGCGATGCTGGCCATATCCGCCAGCGCAGCCC
>NZ_RZPB01000584.1:0-3777 GCF_003998535.1 Mesorhizobium sp. M7A.F.Ca.AU.002.02.1.1
GTGCCGGCAATCTGGCCATGCTCTTCCATGGCCAGCACCGACGTGGTCGGAATGACCAGACCAAGGAAGCCGTAGCCGACGAACAGCAGCGCCGCCATCACGTCGAGCCGGTCGATGCCCGTCGCCATCACCGCGAACAGCACCACCATCGTCGTGGCATAGCCGGTCACCGCAACGCGCACCACGCGCCTCAGGCCGAAGCGCTCGGCCAGCAGCCCCGTCATCTGCGACATGCCGATGAAGGCGACCGCGTTGATCGAGAAGAACACGCTGTAGACCGAAGGCGACAGGCCGTAATGGTCGATCAGGATGAACGACGAGCTCGACAGATAGACGAAGAAGCTGGCAATGCCGAAGCCGGCAATCGCCGTGAGGCCGAGGAAGTTACGGTCGCCCATCAGGAAGCGGTAGGCCGACAGCGCGGTGCCGAAGGAGGACCCGGCGCGATCTTCCACCGGCCGCGTCTCCTTGAGCGAGGTCGCCAGAAGGATGGTGGCCAGCAGAGCCGCGCCCGTCACCGTCCAGAACACGGCACGCCAGCCGAAATTCTCGATGATCACGCTGCCGGTCAGCGGCGCCAGGATCGGCGACACCGAAAATACCAGCATCAGCAAGGACATCAGCTTGGCAGCCTCATTGCCGGTATGCAGGTCGCGCACGATGGCGCGCGGAACGGCCATGCCGGCGCTGGCGCCAAGCCCCTGCAGGAAGCGGAAAGCGATCAGCCATTCGATGGTCGGCGCCATTGCCGAACCGATGCCGCCGACCATGAACAGCGCAAGGCCGCCGTAGAGCGGCAGCTTGCGGCCGACCATGTCGGAGATCGGCCCGACGACGATCTGGCCAAAGCCCATCGACAGGAAGAAGATCAACAGGCTCATCTGCACGGCAGCGGTGCCGGCATGCAGATCGGCGCCGATCGACGGCAGCGCGGGCAGATACATGTCGATGGCGAACGGGCCGATGGCGGACAACAAGCCGAGCACGACCGCGATGCGGAGGAATTTGGGACTCATGATAGAGGCTTCTTTCAAATCTGGTTGCCGCCGCCAGGCGGCGTCTAACCTAGGACGTTCCATCCCGTGAGATTCCGACACATCGAGAGCGAGTTCTGTTCGTCTCTCTCATGCGAAATCTCTTAATCTTGTGTCCACAAATTTAGACACTCTTGTCTAAATCGTCAATCACCTCTATATAGTTTTTTATGAAGCTGCACGTTTCTCCTGACATTTTCCCGCCACGCGGTCATGAGGCCAAGCGCCTGTCGATCGTCGACTCCGCCGCCACCGTGTTTTGCCGCGAAGGTTTCGCCGGCGCCAATATCGACCTGCTCGCCTCCGAAGCCGGCGTCTCGCGCCAGACCATCTCCCACCATCACGGCGACAAGGAAAAACTGTTCGTCGCTGTGGTCCGTGATCTGACCGAACGTTGCAATGCCGGCATCTTCGCCACCATTGCCACCTTCCCCGATCAGCCGGGGGATCTCGAAGCCGACCTGATCGGCTTTGCGGTGCGTTTGAATCAGAATTGCATCTGCAACCGCGATGGAAAATTCCTGCGCAAGCTGATCCAGACCGAAGGCGAGCGCTATCCCGAACTGTTTGCCGAATGGCGCGAACAGGGACCGGGCAGGACATGGCCGGCAATCGCCGCCCGCTTCGCCCGCCTCGCCTATGGCGGCTATCTCACGATCGAGGACCCGGACGTGGCGGCACGCCAGTTCCTTGGCCTCGTCAATGCCGAACTGCAGACCACGTTCATGCTTGGCGGCTCGCCGCGCGAGGACGAGGTGCTGCAATCTGCGACCAATGGCGTGCGTACCTTCCTGCGCGCCTTCGGCAAGCGCCGCTCCGCGGCATCGTCCGAAAAGCAAAGCGCGCTCGCCAGCGCCTGAGCGATCAAATCGCTGGCAATAGTCTTCGCTTCCGCGCGAGGGTGATCTATATGCGGTTTACGCCGCGCTCAAGCTTGATTACAGCTATGCGGACGATTCAACGGAACCCGACCGCCACATGGCCGACGACCACATCCGCTACGACATTCTGGCCCAGGAGGCGTTGCGCGGCGTCATGCGCAAGGTCCTGGCCGAGGTCGCGCGCACCGGCCTCCCCGGCAACCACCACTTCTTCATCACCTTCCTGACCGGCGCGCCGGGCGTACGCGTGTCTTCGCGGCTGCGCGAGCGCTATCCCGAGCAGATGACCATCGTCATTCAGTTCCAGTATTGGGACCTGAAGGTGACCGATACCGGCTTCGAGGTTGGCCTGTCCTTCTCCGATGTGCCGGAAAAACTCGAAATCCCGTTCTCGGCCGTGCGCGGCTTCTACGATCCCTCGGTCAATTTCGAACTCGAATTCGACGTCAAGACGGATGGTGCGGCAGCCGATGAACCGGCTGCGCCAACTCCGGAGCCGTTGACCATCGTCTCCGAGAAAAAGCCGAAGGCCGAGAAGAAGGCCGCCGCGGAGGCGGAGAAGAAGCCCACGGCCGCGGACGCCGCCACCAAGGGCGCCGAAGTGGTCTCGCTCGACGCCTTCCGCAAGAAATAGGCCGGCGACTTACGCCGTGGCCGAAATCGTCAATCTCCGCCAGGCCCGCAAGCAAAAGGCGCGGGACGAAAAGCTGCGCGCCGCCGAACAGAACCGCGCGCTGCACGGCCGCTCCAAGGCCGAAAAGGAACGCGACCGCGTCGCCGCCGACAAGAGCGAAAAATTCGTTGCCGGGCATCGTCGTGAAAAGCCCGGCGACCCCGGCCGTCAATGAGCCCGGTCGAAAAGCGTTCGGTGACCATTCGCGGCCACCGCACCAGCTACTCGCTTGAAAAGCCCTTCTATGACGACCTCGTCGCGATCGCGGCGACCAGGGAGCTGACGCTCGCTGCTCTTGTCGCCGAAGTCGACGAGACGCGGCCCCGCGACACCAACCTGTCCTCGGCGTTGAGGCTCCATGTGCTGGAGTGGGCGAAGCGAGGAGAGAGCATCTAAAGGCTTTCGACCGCGTCGTCCTTTTTCCTGCGTCTGGTGCCAAAGCCAAGCAAGGTCGAACGCTCGCGCTCCTCGGCCTGTTTCCTGGACCGCACGCGCATCAGATCCTTCCAGCCGACATAGCCGACCAGCAACGAGCCTTCGCGAGTGACGACGGGCAGATGGGAGACGTTGGCCATCAGCAGCTTGTCGGAGAGGCCTTCGAGATATTCGTCCGGATAGGCCAGCGTCACCTTGCTGCCGGCCAGCAACGCGCCAAGCGTGGTGGTGCGGTGCGTGCCGGCGCGTCTCCAGCGCAAGATCGCCGGCGGATCGATGAGGCCCAGCACCTGACCGTTCTCGTCGACCACCGGGAAACTCGGATGCCGTGTTTCCGGCGCCGTCAGGAACGCTGCTGCGCCATGCAGCGTCATCGTCGCCGGCACGCTTTCGACCTGCGACGTCATCACCTCGCGCACCCTGGTCAGGGCGAAAGGGTCGACACGGTATTCGCGAACCAGATGGTGTCCCCTTCTGGCGATCTTTTCGGTCAGGATCGAACGCTTCATCAGAAGCACGGTCACGGCATGCGCCGCGGCGCAGGCGGCAATCAGCGGCACCAGCATATGTGTGTTGCCGGTCAGTTCGACGGCGAAGAACGTGGCGGTCAGCGGCGCGCGCATCGTGCCGCCCATGGTGGCGGCCATTGCCAGCAGCGCCCAGAAACCCGGATCCGCGGCAGGCAGAACGCCGGCGAGCACAGCGCCCATAGCCCCGCCCATGATCAACAGCGGCGCCAGCACACCTCCCGACG
>NZ_RZPB01000585.1:0-3776 GCF_003998535.1 Mesorhizobium sp. M7A.F.Ca.AU.002.02.1.1
GCCCACGCGGTACCGAGCGGCGTAAATTCCTGGCGTCCGCAGGGCGCGGCCGCTGGCTCGTCAAATTCGCCGGCCTCGGCGAAACCGGACTCCGCAAGAAACGAGCCGCGGCGATGTTGCATGAAGCCGGGTTCGGATCGCAAGTTGTCGCGCTTTGCCATGGCTTTCTGGTTGAACGGTGGATTGATGGCAGCACGATGGATCAGGCGCCGCTGCCCAGGGAAAAACTGATCGCGGAGCTCACAAACTACCTGACCTGGCGTGCGCTCAATCTTCGAACTTGCGAACCGGGTGCATCATTGCTTGCTCTCGCGGAGATGGCTGTTTCCAATGCGTCGGAAGCCTTGGACGAGAAACGCGCAGCGACGTTGCGCGGTTGGCTCTCGAAACCGACCTCCGCGCATGTGCTGCAGCGCGTTGAAATCGACGGAAAGCTTCAACCGTGGGAGTTTCTCGTTCGTGCAGATGGCACGGTGCTCAAGACAGATGCTGTTGACCACTGCCGGGCACATGATTTGATCGGCTGCCAACCGATCGAGTGGGACATTGCCGGCGCCCGCGTCGAGTATGGACTGTCCGACAGCGATGTGAGGACCTTGGTCGAGGGAATGGAACTTGCCATCGACCATGACCACATCGGCTTTTTCGAACCATGCTATTTGGCATTCCAACTCGGGCTCTGGAGCACGGCTGCGCAATCCGAGGACGGCGGGGAAAAAACAAGGTTGGCCGAGATGGCAGACCGATATAGGATGCCGCTGATACGGTTCCTGGACGAATGCCGGATATGATCGTTTCCGATCAGTCCAGCCTTCGCAGCATGTCTGCTTCCTGCTCGAGAATAGTGGCCACTTCCTCGCGCTGCAGATGCGTCATCATCAGGCTGACGCAGCACTCGAGATAGGTAATCGAGGCGCGCCGCAGATAGGCAGCGGTCTCGCGTTCGGCCATCTGGTCGATATCCCTCGAGGGGCGCTTGGGTTGCATGAGGGTGATCCTCCATATCGGGTCCTTCTGCCAAACCACAAGCCTGGGCGGATGTTCCGCACGATCTCGGGAAAGGTTCGGCGCCATCTCGCATCACGCCGGAAGGTTCTGCAGCCCTCCGGGTGCGGGCCTCGCTCTTTTGGCAAAGCCCGTCATCTGATCGCCGATGCGGCTGCCTTCGAGAGCTGCGAAATAATCGATCGTCAGCTTGAGCCCTTCGTTGAGGGGCACCTTCGGCGTCCAGCCGAGCAGCGCTTTTGCACGCGAAATATCGGGCTGCCTGCGCCGAGGATCGTCTTGCGGCAGCGGTAGAAATCTCAGATCCGATTTGGTACCCGTCATCGCCTTCACCAACGCAGCCAGTCGCACGATGGTGAATTCTCCGGGATTGCCCAGATTGACCGGCTTGCCTGGATTGGGATCGATATCCATCAGGCGCCTCAATCCATCGATCTGATCGGAGACATAGCAGAAGGATCGCGTCTGCAAGCCGTCGCCGAAGATCGTCAGGGGACGTTTCTCGAGCGCCTGCATGATCAGGTTCGAGACGATGCGGCCGTCCGCCGGATCCATTCTCGGACCGTAGGTGTTGAAGATGCGCGCGACGCGCACGTCGGCTTTGCCGGCTCTCAGATAGTCGAAGCAAAGCGTTTCGGCGGTGCGTTTGCCCTCGTCGTAGCAGGCGCGCGGACCGGTGCAGTTCACGTGGCCGACATAATCCTCCCTCTGGGGATGCTGTTCCGGATCGCCATACACTTCGCTCGTCGAGGCCTGTAGCAGCCGCGCGTCATATCGGACAGCGAGTTCGAGCAGGTTGAGCGTTCCAATCACGCAGGTTCGCGTGGTGTGGATAGGGTCGGCCTGGTAACGCGGCGGCGAGGCAGCGCATGCCAGGTTGAAGATACGCTCCACGGGCTCGCCGAGATCCAATGGCCGGCAGATATCCTGCTCGATCAACCGGAAACCCGGATGGTCCATGATCGAGATGATGTTCTCCATGCGCCCAGTCAGAAAATTGTCGGCGCAGATCACGCGCCAGCCGTTGCGGAGCAATGTTTCGCAAAGATGCGAACCGAGGAATCCCGCACCGCCGGCAACAAGCACTGCCTTTGCCCTTCGCGCGTTTCGTGTTTGTCGCATCGCCGTTTTCTCCTGTCTGCTGGTCATGCTGCGCTTCCGATGTCGAAATCGAGGGCCGCCGCCCTTGGCTGTGTCAACGCCGCCACGAATTCGCGGGCCCTGGCCGCACCGGTGTGGGATGCGAGGACGCGTTCGCGGGCCCGGCGGGCCATGGCGAGGCGTGTGCGCTCGGACTCGCCGAACAGGATCTCGACGACATCGTCCGTTTCCCCGGCGGTGTGGATCGCCGATGCAGGAAAGAAGCTGTCGAGCCCTGGCCAGCGATCGCTGATGATGGGCGTGCCGCAAGCAGCCGCTTCGAACAGGCGCACACTGGGCGACCATCCGGCAGCTATCATGGAACTGCGTGTGACGTTCAGCGTGTAACGCTGACGGCTGTAGAACGCGGCATGATCGGCGGGCGGCAGATGTTCGATACGTTCAACATTGTCCGGCCAGATGATGTCGGATGGGTATTGCGAGCCGGCCACGACGAAACGCCGGTCCGGCATATGCCGTGCGGGCTCGAGCAGCAGCGCATTCAGCATTGTCTGCCGGTCGGCACTGTAGGTGCCGAGATAGCCGAGATCCCAGCGGATCGGATCGCCAGTCCGGTGGTGCCGTTCCGGGTCGACCGAGCAGTAGAGCGGCTCGGCGCGGCGCGCGCCGAAGTCCTCCACCAGACGGCCAAGCATCGGCCCGCCGGTGAACGAGAAGTAGACGTCGAAGTAAGGAATCTGCCGCCAGCTCAGATAATCGCAATCGTCGGCTGAAAGCTGCGCCACGGTCACCGGCGTGTCGATGTCGTAAAAGCAGAAGCGCCCTTTGCAAAGTGAAGCGACGATGTCGATGACCACGCGCCCTTCCGGCACGAACGAGCCGATGACGACGATGTCGGCCTGCTCCAGGCACCGGGCGTAGTCGCGTTGTAACTCCGCGGTGGTTTCGTAGTAGCGCAAGGCGCAGAAATCCGGATCGCGCAGATCGCGGTGGTTTGCGTACCACGGCACCTCGCGCTCCAGAAAGGTCACGCGGTGGCCGAGTTCGTGCAGACCTTTCAGCAGGCCTCGAAACGTCGTGGCGTGGCCGTTTCCCCAGGATGAGGACAGCGACAGGCCAAGAAAGACGATGTCCAATTGCTTGGTCATTCCGCTGCCTCCACGGTCCCCTGCTCGAAGTGACGTTTGAAGACTGCATCGGCCACGTCCGCCCGCAACGCGTAGGTGTGATCGGCCAGCACGCGGCAAAGTGCGGCCTGGCCGATTGCCTTTGCCCGACTGGAGGTCAGCGAGCACATGATCTCGGCGACATCGCCGCCGTCGCGCGCCACCAGGATCTCCTCGCCTGGTTTCAGGAACAGTTCCACGCCCAGCCACGCATCGGTGATGAGGCAGGCGCCGGCGCCGGCCGCCTCGAAGACACGCGTGGCCGGTGAAAAACCGTTTACGGCCATGCTGTCGCGGCTGATGTTCAGAACCGCCTTGGGTGTGACGTTGAAGGCATTGTGATCGCGGGTGCCGACGTGACCGAGCCAGCCGACATTGGCGGGAAGCGGCTTGTCCCCCCAGCCCGATCCACCGAGGAGAAAACGCTGTTTCGGCAGCTGGCATGCGGGATCGAGGAAAAACGCTTCGACCCGTGCCTCACGATCCGGCAGCCTGTTGCCAAGG
>NZ_RZPB01000586.1:0-3773 GCF_003998535.1 Mesorhizobium sp. M7A.F.Ca.AU.002.02.1.1
GGGATGGCTTTATGTGCAATGGCTCTGGGTGGATGAGCGGCTGCGTGGCCAGCACATGGCCGGCAAGATGCTGGACGCGGCCGAACATGAAGCGGTGGCGCGCGGCTGTCAAAACGCCTGGATCGACACCTTCAATCCGAATGCCGCCAAGGTCTATCAGCGCCAGGGTTATCAGCCCTTTGGAACACTTGCCGACTTCCCCGTCGGCCGCAGCCGCATCTTCCTGCAGAAGAAACTGGCTTAACCGGCGAGTTTTCCGCCCTGCATCGGCCGCGGTGCGCCGGTCGTGCTCGGAAAACTGATCGGCAGGCCGCGCAGCACGCGAACCGCGAGGAAGGCAAAGCATTCCGCCTCCACCGCGTCGCCGCTCCAGCCCAGGCTCTCGGCCTGCACCACCTCGACGCCGGCGCGGCTGGCCAGCATCGCCATCATGGTCGGATTATGGCGACCTCCGCCGCTGACCACCAGTTTCTTCGGCCGGTGCGGCAAGAGGTCGAGTGCCTTGCCGACGGCGCCGGCGGTGAACGCGGTGAGCAAGGCCGCACCATCCTCTGCATTCAGGCCGTCCGCCATCGCGGCACCGAAGTCGAAACGGTCCAGCGATTTCGGGTAGGCTTTGCTCAGATAAGGGTGCTGCAGCAGCTTGGCGAGCCGGGCCTCGTCGACCGTTCCCGCCCAGCCAAGCGCGCCGTCGCGGTCCATCTCGCCGAGCCCCTTCGACTTGATGAAATCGTTGAGCGGCGCGTTGGCGGGGCCGGTGTCGAAGGCGACGACATTGTCAGCGCCGTCCCACCAGGTGATGTTGGCGACGCCGCCGAGATTGAGTACGGCGACCTCGCCATTGGCACCGGCGCTGCGCATCAGCGCGGTGTGATAGACCGCGGCCAGCGGCGCGCCTTGCCCCCCGGCGCGCATGTCGGCCGAGCGGAAATCGTATGCGACCTTGGTGCCCAGTATGGCATGCATCAGCTCACCGTCGCCGAGCTGCCGGGTCTGGCCCAGCCGTCCAACCTGCGGCGCACGATGCAGAACGGTCTGGCCGTGAAAACCGACGATGCCGATATCGGCCATCGTCATGCCATAGCCTTCGACCAACTCCTTGACGGCCGCCGATTGCGCGCGTGTCAGGGCATCCTCCGCGGTGCGGAAGATCGCCGGCTCCGGCCCAACGAAACTCCACCCCCGCGCCTCCGTCAGCGTCTCTTCCAGCAGCGAGCGGATCGACGCGGGATAGGGCATCAGCCGGTAGGTGCCGAAATCCTCGATGCGTTCGCCATCGGTCTTGATCAGCGCGACGTCGATGTTGCCGTCCAGCACCGTGCCGGTCATCAGGCCGACGGCCCAGATTGGTTCCATAGTCGTTTCCTCGTTGAGCATGATCTTTTCCGAAAACCGTTTCCCACTTTTCGGGACCATGCTCCAGTCCCCATCGATGAGATCGCCGATAGCTTTGCGAAGCCTGACGATTCTACCGTCAAAATATCGGTCGGATGAATCCGGTTGGCGGGCAAGGTCCAAGCCTTGCCACTGTCGAAGCGGCGGTCTCGGTGCTGAAGGCCGAGCGGCCTTCGTAGCGCCACAGGCGATGCTGGACCGCGCAACGTTGGTTCTGCAGCCGTCTGGCTCAACAACCGCCGAGATGCCACCTCTTGCCTGTCAGCCCCGAAGGCGCGACCTTGCCTGATCTGGCGAACGCTTCCGCCGAAATCCGCAAGGAGTGAAAAATCATGGCATCCGATGTGGCCGTCATTGCAGGCGCCGGCGCTGGTCTGAGCGCCTCGCTTGCGCGCCTTCTCACCCAGGAAGGCTTTCGCGTGATTCTGGCCGCCCGCAATTTCGAGAAGCTCAGCGCTCTGACCGACGAAACCGGTGCGCTGGCCGTCGAGACGGATGTTGCCGACGTCGCGTCCGTCGCCAGCCTGTTCGACACTGCAGACAAGGCCGGCCCGCTGGCGCTTGCAGTGTTCAACGCCAGCGCGCGCACCCGCGGACCGATCGCCGAGCTCGATGCCGAAGCGGTCAAACAGGCATTGCTGGTCGGCGCCTATGGCGGCTTCCTGGTCGGCCAGCAGGCGGCGCGCCGGCTGCTTGGGCGGGGTTCCGGATCGATCCTGTTCACCGGCGCCACCGCCAGTGTGAAGGGATTTCCCGGCTCAGCCGGCTTCGCCATGCCGAAATTCGGCCTGCGCGGCCTGGCGCAGTCCATGGCCCGCGAGCTCGCTCCGCAGAACATCCACGTCGCCCACTTCATCATCGACGGCCAGATCGAGCCGGCCGGACAGGTGGCCGATCCCGGCCGGCCGGACCGCCGTCTATCGCCGGACGCCATCGCCGAGGCCTATCTTACAACCCATCCCCAGCATCGCAGCGCCTGGAGCTCGGAGCTTGAGCTGCGGCCCTGGGCAGAGACGTTTTGACAGTGCAGCTGATCGCCTAGGGGCCAACTAATCGCCTGGCGGGAAGTAACGCGATCCTTCCGCCATTCCTTTTACATTAGGTGATACTAATATTTTGTGGCGCTGAGCTGCTTATCCAATACATAAAAAAGCGCAGTGTAATATATACGTTTGTTTAACGTCGGTTGTGCATCTTGCTGGCTTTCCCGGTCTAATTGAGAACGCGTATGCCGGTTACACGTCGTACACTGCTTGCGGCCGGGAGCGGCGGGTTGCTGATCTCGCAAGCCCGGGCGGCCAACACTCCAGGACAGCAGGCGGAGAACGCCCCAACGCCGATCGCGAGCGGCGATGCCTTGCGCATCGCAATGCCGGCCTTCGCTTCCAATCCGTTCTTCCCGGCCGACGGATCGGGGGACAATGGCATAGACATGGAACTGGCCCACGGCATCGCCGCGGCGCTTGGGGTCGAGCCGGTGTTCGACCGATCCGCCGCAACGTTCGACGATATCGTCAGACAGGTCAGTTCCGGACAGGCCGACATGGCGATTGGCAAGCTCAGCAGGACGCTTCAGCGCGGCCGGTCGATCATCTATTCCCGCCCCTACGCCATGCTGCGGCAAGGGCTGATCGCCAACCGCCTCAACCTGGCGCGTATCGCGCAAGGCAAGCCGCCAGAACAGATTGTCCGTGATTTCTCAGGTGATCTCGGCGTGATCGAGGGCTCTTCCTTCGCCACTTATGCGGCCACGACTTTCCCACATGCGCAAATCCATCGCTTGGCAAGCTGGGACCTGATCATCGATGCGATCCGAAACGGGACGATCGACATGGCCTATCGCGATGATTTCGAGATCAAGAAGCTGATGGTCGACGATCCGTCGATGACAGTCGTAGCGCGCTCCATCACGCTGACCGACAAGGTCGATACGATCGCAGTCGGCGTGCGGCCGGACAATCCGCATCTCGCGGCCTTTGTCGATCTGTATCTCGACCTCGCGCGGGGTCAGCAGATTCTCAACACGGACGAGATCATCGCCCGCTATCGCCTGGGGAGCAAAGCCTGACAATGGCCATCTCCGACGTAGCCGGACCCCTGCCTTTCGATTGGCGTCTCGCGGCAAGGCGTATCTTGCGATCGCCGGTGACGACGATTGCGATGATTGCTGCAGGAATCCTGTGCGGCCTCTACTATCCAGACTTTGCCCATGCGATCAGCCCTGTCGCACAACTCTACCTGAATTTCCTAAAGATGGTCGTCCTGCCCTATTTGGTCTCATCGGTCATCTTCTCCATCACGGCGATGGTCCAGGACCCGAAATCGGTCCGCTACCTCGGTAAGGTGGGTATGGCCGTGCTGGTCGTGTCGTTCCTGGC
>NZ_RZPB01000587.1:0-3768 GCF_003998535.1 Mesorhizobium sp. M7A.F.Ca.AU.002.02.1.1
GTCAATCCCGATGTGCTGGCGACACCGGCCAAGCCGCACCAGAAGGCGCCCGACCAGGCCAATGAGATCGACTGGAAGGCACGCCGCAAGATCGCCGCAAGCGACATGCCGCCGCCGGCCAAGCACGAGAACTGGATCAAGTCGTCCTATCCTTTCGTCTACGGGCAGTTCGACCCGGCGCTGTTCCCGACCGCTGAATGGCGCGAGTGCAACCGCATGGCGCTTGCCGTGCTGGAAATCCGCAACTGGGCATCCGATATGGTCGACCGTGACGATCCGCTGCTGATCGAGCAGATCCAGGCGCGGCTCCTGCCCCGGCGCGGCATCTTCGCCAATCCCGACGAGATCATCGTCACGCTGGGCGCCCAGAACGCGCTCTACATGCTGGCGACGCTGCTGATGTCCAAGGGCTCCAAGGTGGCGATGGAGGACCCCGGTTACCCCGACGCGCGCTCGATCTTCCGCCTTGCGGGCGCAGAGATACAGCCGGTGCCGGTCGACCAGTCCGGCATCGTAACTGCTTCTATTCCCAATGATTCCGGCTTCGTCTTCGTCACGCCCAGCCATCATTGCCCGACCATGGTGCCGTTGTCGGCGGAACGGCGGCAGGATCTTCTGGCGCGCGCCAACCGCTACAACCAGATCATCATCGAGGACGGCTATGACAGCCAGCTTCTCGACGAGGCACCGCAGCAAGCGCTGAAGAGCCTCGATCGTTCCGGCCGCGTGGTCTATGTCGGCTCGATGTCCAAGACGCTGGCTCCCGGCCTGCGGCTCGGCTACATCGTGGCGTCTGCCGGACTGATCGCGGAGCTCCGGGCGCTGCGCCGCTTCATGCTGCGTCATCCGCCGGCCAACAATCAGCGCGCCGTCGCACTGTTCCTGTCGCTCGGCCACCACGAGGCGCTGGTGCGGCGGCTGTCGTCAGCCTTCGACGAGCGGCGCAAGCGGCTGGTCCATGCGATTTCCGCCTTCCTGCCGGAATGGCGCTCGACCGATTCGGCCGGCGGTACGTCGCTGTGGCTCGAAGGGCCGCGCGGCACCGATTCGCGCGGGCTTGCCGAGGCAGCGGCCTCGCGCAGCGTCATCATCGAGCCAGGCGACCGCTTCTTCGATCGCACTGAAAAGCCTTCGCGTTTCATGCGGCTGGGCATCTCGTCGATCGCGCTACAGCACATCGAGCCAGGCATCCGCGAACTGGCCACGGCCGCCGGACGCAGACCCGCGGCCGCCTGATCCATCATCGACCTCTCGTGACCGGAGCCGCTCGCAGCGGCTCCGGTATTTTAGTTCTGGCACATGGAACTGAGCCAGCTGGCCCATAGGATGGGCCAGTGCCGGCGGCATAGTCGGCGTCATCAGGGGAAGAAGCAGGCCGATGGTGGACCAACCGCCACGAGTTCCTGCCGACGAAGTTGGAGTGCTTCCATGCCAGTGGCTGTCGAACAGCAGGACACGCCGGCGAACCGTCGTCCACAACGCTCCGGTCTTCGCGAAACAGGACATGCCATGCGATCATCTCCCCTGGTGGAGGATGCCAGACCACAGCACAAGGCCATCGAGGGCGGCGGCTACGGGCCGCTTCGCGGGGATGACCGCGAGCGTATCCACGAAGGCGTGCTGACGCTTCTGGAGACAGTGGGTTTCGCCAACGCCATTCCTTCCTGCATAAAGGTGCTGACCAAGGTGGGGGCGATCCATGGCGACGATGGCCGGGTCCGCTTTCCGCGCGCGCTCGTGCTCGACACCATCAAGCGGGCGGCACGACATTTCACGCTTCATGGCCAGGACCCCAGGCACGACATGGTGGTCCAGGGCAAGCGCGTGCACTACGGCACGGCAGGCATCGCCGTGCACCTGGTGGATCTGGAGAAGCGTGAGTACCGCGAATCCAAGCTGCAGGATATTTATGATGCCGCCCGCATCGTCGACGGGCTGGACAACATTCATTTCTTCCAGCGGCCGATGGTGGCGCGCGACATCGCCGATCCGCTCGAGATGGATTTCAACACGCTTTATGCCTGTGTGATGGGAACATCGAAGCACGTCGGAACATCCTTCACGGTGCGTGAGAACGTGAAGCCTGCACTTGAAATGCTGTACGCCATCGCCGGAGGCGAGGAGAATTTCCGCGCCCGGCCATTCGTTTCCAACTCCAATTCATTCGTCGTGCCGCCGATGAGGTTCGCCGAGGATGCCTGCGGCGTGCTCGAGGCCTGCGTCGAAGGCGGCATCCCGATCCTGCTGCTGTCGACCGGCCAGTCGGGCACGACGGCACCCGCCGCGATGGCCGGCGCCGTCGTGCAGGCAGTGGCCGAAGTGCTGGCCGGCCTGGTCTATGTCAACGCGCTCAAGCCCGGCCATCCGGCGATCTTCGGCGCATGGCCGTTCATGTCCGACCTGCGCACCGGCGCCATGGCCGGCGGGTCGGCCGAGCAGTCGGTGGCAACGGCGGCCTGTGCCCAGATGGCGCAATTCTACGACCTGCCCGGTGGCTCCGCCGCCGGCATGACGGATTCGAAATTGCCCGATATTCAGTCCGGCTACGAAAAGGGCATCACCAATGTGATGGCCGGCCTCTCCGGCCTCAACCTCGTCTATGAGGCGGCCGGCATGCATGCCTCGCTGCTCGGCTTCTGCCTGGAGAGCCTGGTCATCGACAACGACATGCTCGGTCATTGCCTGGGCTGCGCGCGTGGCATCGACGTGACTGACGAGGCCCTGTCGATCGACAGCATCGCGGAGGTCTGCCTCAAGGGTCCAGGCCACTATCTCGACAACGAACAAACGCTCAAGCTGATGCAGACCGAGCACTTCTATCCTGCCCTCGGCGATCGTTCCTCGCCGAAGGAATGGAACGAAAAAGGCCGGCCTGATATATTGCTGCGTGCGATCACCGAGAAGAAGCGCATTCTTGCCGAACGATTTCCGCGCCATGTGCCAAAACAGGTCGACGACAGATTGCGTGCCCGTTTCGGCAACCTGATCCACCTGCCGCGCACGCATATGGGCGGCTGACCGGAGACAAGTCTCGTGCAGCCATACAGCCATACACGACCAACCATCGGGCAGAACGACAAATGAGTGTGCATCCTATCCAGCAAGCCCCCACCGACGGCGACGCGATCGATCGGCTGGTGGCATCTCATCGGCCAGGCCACGGCCTGGTGCGTGCCTTCTATCATGACCCGGCGATCTTCGAGCGCGACATGGAACGGGTCTTTCGCCGCCACTGGCATTGCCTGGCCCACGCCAGCGTTATCCCGAACCCCGGCGATTTCGAGCTGTTCAAACTGGGCGACGAGGCGGTCATCCTGACACGCGGCATGGATGGCACCGTGCATGCCATGCTCAACGTCTGTCGCCACCGCGGCGCCGAGGTCTGCACCAAGCAGAAGGGCAACGCGAAGATGTTCGTGTGCCCCTACCACGCCTGGGCCTATTCCAATGACGGATCGTTGCGCGCTGCCCGCCTGATGCCAAAGGATTTCGACCGCACGGCGCACGGGCTGAAGAAGCTTCATGTCCGCGTCGCATCCGGTCTGGTCTTCATTTCCTTCGCCGAGACGCCGCTCGATTTCGATCCGATCGAACAGTCGCTGCGAACGAGCTGCGGCCAGTATGGCTGGGGCGACGCCAAGGTTGCGTATCGTCAGTCCTATCCGCTCGACGCCAACTGGAAGCTCGCCGTCGAGAACTATGTCGAATGTTACCATTGCGTGCCGGCGCATCCGGAATATTCGCAGACGCATGCGCTGGAAAAGCCGG
>NZ_RZPB01000588.1:0-3766 GCF_003998535.1 Mesorhizobium sp. M7A.F.Ca.AU.002.02.1.1
GTCCATCGGGGGTTCCTATGAGATGAAATGCCACCCCGAACTATGTTCGCCACATCCTGGGATGGCAACCGCCGGCGCTGGGCCAAACCGCCGCTCACCTACCGGCCAGTCCCTATTTGCCGGCCAGCCTTTATTTGCCAGCAAGCAGATCGTTGATCAGCCGCTGGCAGCGCTCGGCCATGAAGTCGAGCAGCAGCCGCACTTTTGGATCCTGCAGCTTCTTGTGCGGATAGACGGCGGCGAACTGCACCGGTGTCGGCGGCGTGCTGGGCAGGATCACCTTCAGCCGCCGATCGCGGATGAATGGCTCGACCTCGAAGCGCGGCTTGTTGATGATGCCGCGGCCTGAAAGCGCCCAGCCGGTGAGCACGTCGCCATCGTCGGTGTCGTAGGGCCCGTGTACCTCGAATTTCTGCGGGCCGGTGGGGGTCTGCAGCGTCCACACATATTCGCGCGCGCCCGAATAACGCAGCATCAGGCAGTCGTGCTTCTTGCCGATCAGTTCCTGCGGCTCAATCGGTTCGCCGCGCGCTTCGAGATATTTCGGCGCCGCCACCAGCACGCGCTCGCATTCCATGATGCCGCGCATCCTGAGGCTGGAATCCTCGATGATGCCGAGCCGGAAGGCGACGTCGATGCCTTCCTTCATGATGTCGACATTGTGGTCCGAGAGCCTGAGCCGCACCTCGATATCAGGGTATTTGTCGTGGAAATCGGGGATGCCCGAAGCGACCAGCCGGCGGCCGAGGCCGAGCGGTGCCGTGACGCGGATGGTGCCGCGCGGCTGGCCGGAAAGGGCAGAGACTGCCGCTTCCGCCTCGGTGATTGCCTCCAGCACCTGCTTGGCGCCCCCGTAAAAAACCGTGCCATGCTCGGTCGGCATCAATTGCCGTGTGGTGCGGTTGAACAGCCGCACGCCAAGGTGCTTCTCCAGTTCCTTGATGCGGTTGGAAGCGACCGCCGGCGAAATGCGCATGTCGCGCCCGGCCGCCGACAGATTGCCGAGTTCAACGACGCGAACGAAGACGGCGATGTTGTCGAGATAGGCCATGCGGAGCACCTTCGCCGGTTTGCAGGATCAACCTAGTATTTTCCATTTTTTTTTGAAAGTCCTCGTGCGCCTCGCCTCTTTCCGTTTGCGCTCCAGCCCGTAAAGTCACCCAATCGGCAGGGACGATTTCAATGATGGATTTCGCGATTTTCTGGGATTGGCTGAGTTTTGCCGTGCGCTGGCTGCATGTCGTCACCGGCATCGCCTGGATCGGCTCGTCGTTCTATTTCGTCGCGCTCGATCTCGGCCTGCGCCAGCGTCCCGGCATGCCCGTCGGCGCCTTCGGCGAGGAATGGCAGGTGCATGGCGGCGGCTTTTATCACATCCAGAAATATCTGGTGGCGCCGGCCGAAATGCCGGAACACCTGACCTGGTTCAAATGGGAATCCTACGCCACCTGGCTTTCCGGCTTCGCCATGCTGTGCGTCGTCTATTATGCCGGGGCCGATCTGTTCCTGATCGATCCGAACGTGCTGCCGATGTCGGTGCCGGTCGGCATCCTGCTGTCTCTGGCAACGATCGGCGTCGGCTGGGTGGTCTACGATCTGCTGTGCCGCTCGCCGCTGGGCAAAAGCGACACCGGCCTGATGCTGGTGCTCTATTGCGTGCTGGTGTTCATCGCCTGGGGACTGACCCCCCTGTTCACCGGCCGTGCCGCCTTCCTGCATCTGGGCGCCATCACCGCCACGATCATGTCGGCCAATGTCTTCATGGTCATCATCCCCAACCAGAAGATCGTCGTCGCCGACCTCATCGCCGGCCGCAAGCCCGACCCGAAATACGGCAAGATCGCCAAGCAGCGCTCTCTCCATAACAATTACCTGACGCTGCCGGTGCTGTTCCTGATGCTGTCGAACCACTATCCGCTGGCGTTCGGCACTGAGTTCAACTGGGTCATCGCCTCGCTGGTGTTCATCATCGGCGTGCTGATCCGGCACTATTTCAACTCGGTCCATGCGCGCAAGGGCAATCCGACCTGGACCTGGATGGCGGCACTCGTCCTGTTCATCGTCATCATCTGGCTGTCGACCGCGCCGAAAGTGCTGACCGGCGAACCCAAGGAATCCGCGTCGGCGCAAGTCTATGTCGCTTCAGCGCATTTCCCGGCGGTGCGCGACACCGTGCTCGGCCGCTGTTCAATGTGCCACGCGGCGGAGCCGGTCTATGAGGGCATCTATCATGCGCCCAAGGGCGTGATGCTCGACACCGATGCGGATATCGCCAACCACGCCCGCGAAATCTATCTGCAGGCCGGCCGCAGCCACGCCATGCCGCCCGCCAACGTCTCTCAGATCACCGACAAGGAACGGGCGCTGCTGGTGGCCTGGTTCGAAGGCGCAGGGAAATAGCATGAATTCGACACTTCTGCGCGGCCGCACGCTGTCCTTTGTGCGCTGGCCGCAAACTCTCGAAGACCATTCCGCCTGGCGCTACGAGGAGGATGGCGGACTGCTGATCCGTGACGGCAGGATCGTCGCCGCGGGTAGTTATGCCGATGTTGAAAAGCAAGCCGACGAAACGGTGAAAAGGATTGACCACCGGCCGCATCTGCTGCTGCCCGGCTTCATAGATGCCCATGCGCATTTTCCGCAGATGCAGATCATCGCCTCCTACGGCGCCGAACTGCTCGACTGGCTGAACACCTACACTTTTCCGGAAGAAACGAAGTTCGCCAACGCCCAGCACGGCCGCCGCATCGCGCGGCTGTTCCTCGACGAAATGGTGCGCCACGGCACCACGACGGTCGCCGCCTACTGCTCGGTGCACAAGGCCTCGGCCGAAGCCTTCTTCGCAGAATCGCATGACCGCAACATGCTCAACATCGCCGGCAAGGTGATGATGGATCGCAATGCGCCCGACGGCGTGCTCGACACCCCGCAATCCGGCTATGACGACACAAAGGCGCTGATCAAGGAGTGGCACGGCAAGGGCCGCCAGCACTACGCCATCACGCCGCGCTTCGCCATCACCTCGTCGCCGGAGCAGATGGAGATGGCGGGCGTGTTGTGCCGCGAACATCCCGGCCTGCACATGCAGACGCATCTGTCGGAAAACCACGCCGAGATCGCTTTCACGCAGGAACTCTACCCGTGGGCGCGCGACTACACCGACGTCTACGAGCATTACGGGCTGTTAGGCAAAAAGAGCCTGTTCGGCCACTGCATCCATTTGTCGGAGCGCGAAGCGGATGCGCTTTCGGACTCGGGCTCGGTGGCGGTGTTCTGCCCGACCTCGAACCTTTTCCTCGGCTCCGGCCTCTTCGATTATCAGCGCTTTCGCCGACGCGACAAGCCGATCCGCATCGCCGCCGCCACCGATGTCGGCGGCGGCACCAACTACTCCATGCTGCGCACCATGGACGAAGGCTACAAGGTGATCGCGCTGAATGGCGAAAAGCTCAACCCGTTCCAGTCCTTCTGGCAGACGACGCGCGGCAATGCCGAGGCGCTGTCGGTGGTGGAAAAGATAGGCACGCTGGACGCGGGCACCGACGCCGACATCGTCGTGCTGGACGCCAGGGCAACGCCGGGAATGCGACTCAGGATGGAGACGGTCGAGACGCTGGCGCAGGAACTCTTTCTCCTGCAGACGCTGGGCGACGACCGCTCCGTCCGCGAAGTTTATGTGGCGGGGCGGCCAGCCAAGGCTGACATGAGCGCGGGGTAAGGCCCCCTCACCCGGATTGCCAACCGAATTGCGAAGGCAATTCGGGGC
>NZ_RZPB01000589.1:0-3761 GCF_003998535.1 Mesorhizobium sp. M7A.F.Ca.AU.002.02.1.1
CTTCATGGGCCTCCAGCCCAATGACCGCATCGTCATCGACTCGCTGGTCTCGCTCGGCTTCGGCGCATCGCTGATCTCGATCTTCGCTCGTCTCGGCGGCGGCATCTTCACCAAAGGCGCCGACGTCGGTGGCGATCTCGTCGGCAAGGTCGAAGCCGGTATTCCCGAAGACGATCCGCGCAACCCGGCCACGATCGCCGACAATGTCGGCGACAATGTCGGCGACTGCGCCGGCATGGCCGCTGACCTGTTCGAAACCTATGCGGTGACTGTCGTCGCCACCATGGTTCTGGCTGCCATCTTCTTTGGCGGCACCGCCGTGTTGGGTGCGGCCATGCTTTATCCGCTCGCCATCTGCGGCGCCTGCATCCTGACCTCGATCGTCGGCACCTTCTTCGTCAAGCTCGGTTCCAACGGCTCGATCATGGGCGCACTCTACAAGGGCCTGATCGTCACTGGCCTGCTGTCCATCGTCGGCCTCGGCGTCGCCACCCAGGTGACGCTCGGCTGGGGTGAGGTCGGCACGGTCGCCGGCATGGTCATCACCGGCAAGAACCTGTTCATCTGCGGCCTGATCGGCCTCGTGGTGACCGGTCTCATCGTGGTCATCACCGAATACTACACCGGCACCAACAAGCGCCCGGTCAATTCCATCGCCCAGGCGTCGGTCACCGGTCACGGCACCAACGTCATCCAGGGCCTCGCGGTCTCGCTGGAATCGACGGCGCTGCCGGCGATCGTCATCGTCGGCGGCATCATCTCGACCTATCAGCTTGCCGGCCTCTTCGGTACGGCGATCGCGGTCACGACGATGCTCGGCCTTGCCGGCATGATCGTTGCGCTCGATGCCTTCGGCCCGGTCACCGACAATGCCGGCGGCATCGCCGAAATGGCCGGCCTGCCCAAGGAAGTGCGCCACTCCACCGACGCGCTCGACGCGGTCGGCAACACCACCAAGGCGGTGACCAAGGGCTACGCCATCGGCTCCGCTGGTCTCGGCGCATTGGTGCTGTTTGCCGCGTACTCGAACGACCTGAAGTTCTTCGCCGCCAATGGCGACAAATATCCCTACTTCCAGGGCATGGGCGAGATCTCCTTCGATCTCTCCAACCCATACGTCGTCGCCGGCCTGATCTTCGGCGGGCTGATCCCGTATCTGTTCGGCGGCATCGCCATGACGGCCGTCGGCCGTGCGGCGGGCGCCATCGTCGAGGAGGTGCGCAAGCAGTTCCGCGAGGATCCGGGCATCATGGCCGGCACCTCGAAGCCGAACTACGCCCGCGCGGTCGACCTTCTGACCAAGGCGGCAATCAGGGAAATGATCATCCCGTCGCTGCTGCCGGTGCTGGCGCCGCTCGTCGTCTATTTCGGCGTGCTGCTCATCTCGGGCTCGAAGGCGTCTGCCTTTGCAGCGCTGGGTGCCTCGCTGCTCGGCGTCATCGTCAACGGCCTGTTCGTCGCTATCTCGATGACCTCTGGCGGCGGCGCCTGGGACAACGCCAAGAAGTCCTTCGAAGACGGCTTTGTCGACAAGGACGGCGTCAAGCATCTCAAGGGTTCCGAGGCGCATAAGGCTTCGGTGACCGGTGACACGGTCGGCGATCCCTACAAGGACACCGCTGGCCCCGCCGTCAACCCGGCGATCAAGATCACCAACATCGTCGCGCTCCTGCTGCTGGCCGTGCTCGCGCACGGCTGATCTAGGCTTCAGCCCGAAACAACCCGCGGGAGCGATCCCGCGGGTTTTTTGTTGAGCAATGCCATGTCGACGCGTCAACAAGCCGATCTCTTGCATGCGGTAAATGCGCCGGTATCTCATCTACCGGCTTGGGTTTCGACGGCTTAAGCATCGCCGGCAAACATACGGGGATCTTGCCCTGATCGAGGCCACAACAAAAACCCGCAGGATCGCTCCCGCGGGTTTTTGGTCGTCTGAGATGATGAGGCTCCCGGAATGGAAGCCGAAAGGAATTAGGCGCCGCCGCCCGGAATGCTGGGTGCCAGCTTGCTGGCACCGTTGATGATCTGGCTGAGGAAGTTCTGGTCCTTGCCGCCGGTCGGTGTGGTGCGTGAGATGAAGTCGAACATCTTGCCGTCCTTCATCCCGTAATTGGCGATCTGGGTGACGCGGCCATCGGCGCCGAAATAGACCGCCAGCACATGCTGATCAATGAGCCGTGGCTTGTCGAAGGCGACGTAGCGCTTGCGCGTCTGCGAAATGTAATAGAAGGCCTCGTTGTCGAAGGTCGCGGTCGTCGACGGCGTGCCGAGCGCCAGAAGCACCTGCTCGCGGCTCGAACCGACCGGCACCAGGTCGATTGCCTGCTGGTCTATGACGTAACCTTGCGTCAGCGTCTCACTCGGGCTGAGGTCGCCGATCATCTTGGAGGTGTGGCAGGCCGATAGTGCCGAAACGATCATCAGCAGCGAGATCGCGCCGGCGGGCCTGGACGAGAAGGTCGACTTGAAATTCAGCGCGCGCAACAACAACTCCATTAGCTGGCCGCAACTTGCGCTGGGCCGCGAAACCGGTAAACCAGCTTGCTTGCCGATGCAACAAGCCCACTTCAACAAACGGTCCCCAGGAGACCATCCCCAATGTTCCAGCGCTTTTTTGGCCGCGAACGCTACGCCAACCGCGCTATCACCGAGGCGCTTTACGCACAAATCGTGGCGGCGGCGCGGCAGACGGTGTTTTATTCCCACTGGAATGTGCCAGACACGCCGCTTGGCCGTTTCGAGATGCTGTCGCTGCACATGTTCCTGTTCCAGCACAGGTTGCGCGGTGAGAGCGGTGCGGCGCAAGAGGTCGCCCAGGTGCTGATCGACGAGTTCTTCCTCGACGTCGACCATTCGTTGCGGGAATTGGGCATTGGCGACGTTGGCGTGCCCAAACGCATGAAAAAGCTGGCAAAGATGTTTTATGGCCGAACCGCTGCCTATGACGATGCCCTGGAAAGAAACGACCATGAAGCGCTGACCGCGGCTCTTGCCCGCAATGTCCGGCCCGACGCGGGCGCCTGGCTGGAAGCATCGCTGCTGGCCAACTATGTTACCGACGCGCGCAATCATCTGGCCGCGCAGACATCCGAATCGATTGTCTCCGGCACGCTGACCTTTCCCGCCGCCAAGGAGGTTGAACAATGAAGCATGTGGACCCGCAAAGCCCGGTCTCCTTCCGTGCAAACATCACGCGCCTGCCGCAAAAGGGCCTGCCGCTGGTTGTCGAAGCCGATGCCGCACAGCGTGCGGCACTGGCCGAGGAGCACGGGTTGATTTCGGTCGAATCCTATCGCGCCGAGCTTCTGGTCGCGTCGTGGAAGCGCAATGGCGTGAAGATAAGCGGTCGTGTCGAAGCCGACATCACCCAGGCCTGCATCGTCACGCTCGAGCCTGTCGAAGCGCATATCGACGAACCGGTCGAAGCGCTGCTGCTGCCCGAGGATTCCAAGCTTGGACGGCAGGGTTTCGATGGTGGCGGCGAGATCCTGCTCGACGCGGAAGGCCCTGACAGTCCAGAGACATTTTCCGGTGACACGATCGATGTCGGGGCACTCGCCGAACAGTATTTCGGGCTCGCCATCGACCCCTATCCGCGTAAGCAGGGCGCAGCGCTCAACGCCGGCAGCGAGACCGAACCGGCGGAGAATGAATTTCAGCAAAAACTGCGATCCTTGCTGGGAAAATCCTGAAAAGCTCGCCCGCGACGGAAAAGTCGGTTGTGTGGCAGCCCAAAACCGTTATTTTCGCCGAACCTTCGC
>NZ_RZPB01000058.1:0-15535 GCF_003998535.1 Mesorhizobium sp. M7A.F.Ca.AU.002.02.1.1
GTGTTAGGTCAATGGTGTCGAGCTCGTCGTCATGGAGGCCAGTGGCGGCTACGAACGGCTTCCCTTCCTGCTGTCGTGGGAGTTGGGAGTAGCCTGCGGCATGGCCAATGCGAGGAGCGTACGCTGATTCGCCGAGGCGATGGGCTTCCTGGAGAAGACCGACAGGATCGACGCCGCCGTCATCGCCCGCTATAGCGAGGTCAAACGGCTGCAGCCGACGCTGCCGCCGAGCGCGGCCCAGCAGCGGCTCAAGGCGCTGGTCGCCCGGCTTTCCCAGGTAACCGCCGATCTCACCGTCCAGAAGCAGCGCAAGAGCGCTGCCACTGATGCCGATACCATTGCCTGCGTATTCCGATGAAGCCGGCCACCGATTCCGATTTGAAGCCGGCCAGTCATTCCGATTTCATTCCGGCCAGCATTCCGATTTGAAGGCGGCCATTTTTCGGTCTGATCCTGGGTCTCGTTGATGTTTGGGTTGGGTTTTGTTTCAGGTCAAGCTGACGGATAAGCCCGAAAGCGGCACCATGCAAGAATACAATAGGTCCACCGGTTCCATTCTCGCAATACAAAGTCGCGACGGCCCCAATCAATATGCAATGTTCGGTGATCATTGTTTCCTCAGCAAAAGCGAGCCAGATCGGTCTGCATTATGCATATGGGAAGCGAGGCTTCTGGTATTTACTTCATAAGCGTAGCAGCGTCTACAGGCCTTTTGCGCCAATTGCCCCCTAGCCGAACGCAGGAATTCGGCGTAGGCGCCCCAGTTCTTCAACCGCGAATTTGCAGGAAATTCCTAAACAAGCGCGGTGACCGTCTAGTGCATCAAGTTACGCGCGGAGCATCCTCCCCAATGCCTGCATCTGCGGCCTTCTAATCCGATCAATGTGGTCGCAAGCGGGGTGCGACCCGAAGCGCGCAATCACCATCTCCGCCTTTGGCGCTATGTACAGGTTCTGGCCGTAAAGGCCCCGACCTTCAATAGCATCAAGCTCGTCGTGTGATACCCACCATTGGCTTCGGTATGTATAGCCGAATGGGAGGTCCGGCTTGGCGGGGTGGTCGAGATCTTGAAGGTCGTAGACAACACTCGCGGGAACCAGTTGCTTGCCATTACACGAGCCTTCACATCGCATCAGCTCGCCGAAACGCGCCAAGTCGCGCAACGTCACATTGAGTCCGCTATGCGCCCTCGGCATACCGTTTGTCGGGTCGATCTCGACATAGGCGTCTTCTTCGCAGCCCAGTGGCAACCATAAGCGCTCCTCCAACAGTTGTGCGAACGACCGGCCCGTTGCGCGCGACATAACCCAAGCCATAACATTGGTATCGACGCCTTTGTAGACAAATTTGCCGTGCGCCCCTTCCTTTCGTATGGTACGCAGGTATTCGCATCTATATGACTTGTCTACACTTGTGTAATCTTCAGTAAAAGCAACGTTAGTTTGCATGTCCATGACTTGGCGGAGCGTTGCATCTTCCCACCCTGTACCTCGTAATTCCGGCACAAACTGCGATATTGTCTTCCTGTCGTCGAGAATGCCCTCATGCACCAACGCCGCGGCTAGGGTGCCCGCATACGATTTGGTGATTGACTGACACGAATGTTGTACGTGCGGCGCGAGTGCGCCGAAGTATCGTTCGTATATGATCCGCCCCCGATGCAGGACCAAAATGCCGTCGGTGTAGGTGTCGAATAGCGCCTCCTCGAACCGGTTGGTGCGGTCGTCCATGTCGACGAACGTGAGCCCATCGATTTCGGTAGACCTGTTGCTGCACTCAAGCTGCGACGGTCCGCCCCGCCCTCGCCACACTTGGACTGTGGGCCGCAGCTCACGCATATGCGATAGCGACCAGCGAAGCTGAGGAAAGGTCCAAACAGTTTCATTCTCGAATGTTACACGCTTGTCTGGCGGCGGCGGCGCACCGCGCATCCAGCCAAATTCGCGAGGATCCGATGCACGGCCGTCCAGGTATTGCTGTCCGTCGAATTCGAGTACGCTCTCCGACGCGTTACCGACGGTTTGCCGTTGTTTGAATTCTGTCATACATGGGATCCAATTTCATGCCTAGGCGCCCCCGGCGCCAGCTGGCTATCGAGAGTTGCGACCCAACCTCGGGAGTTCGGACTGGACTAAATCACAACATGTTATGATCATAGCAGCGGCAGGCGCGCATTCTATGCGAAATGTCCTCGACAACGCAGCAAATCAGCGTTGTATTGCGGCCGGCGCATACTTGCGGCCCCGCTCTCGCGTGGCAAGTAGGACCTAACTTGCCGAACGCTTCCAGCTACAAGAGGCATGAGCCATCATGCGCAGTATGCCGAGTACATCTCGATTAAACCGGGTCCGAACGGGTTGACAATTGTAACGCGTCTCCGCTGTCCGAGCTACGATGAGTCAAAAATTCTCTGGTCTATCAACGATGTTGACCCAGAGGGATACGTGCGAACTCGCAAGGCAAGAAATCGCGAAATGGCATGGGCGACTCTGCATGTTGGCGACGCGATAGTGGATAACGCCGTCGCCTTCGTAGGTGGGCTCGGCTTGAGTCGTCGCATGCGACGTCTCGAAGCAACCGCCCTGGTCAATAGCGACGTCGACCAGCTCCGAGCCCTTCTTCATGCCGGACATCATTTCGCGGGTGACGAGCTTTGGCGCGGCAGCACCGGCGATCAGCACGGCCCCGACCACGATGTCGGCAGAGAAGCATTCTTCCTCGAGCGCCCCGACGGTTGAGTAGCGGGTGCGCACACGGCCGGCGAAGAGGTCGTCGAGATTAGGGAGGTCGAGATTAGGGAGGTCGAGATTAGGGAGAGAGAGGGGCTTGGACCGCAGTTCCCACGTGACCAGAGTCAGCCCTGCAAGGTGTAATTCAACGCGCCAGTCCAGTTTAGATCCTTCCAAACAAGACGTCTTGTGGCGATGCAATCTGCAGCCTTCGGAGTCCAGCGAGTTGGCGAGTTCGCCGACCTCTCTGAGGCCAGGGTATCCGTGCTTTGTGAAATCGCCAGAGCGATCCGGCGAAAGCCAAGGGTAGTTCGCAGGAAACCTGCATCATCGAACTCGATTTCGCTGAATGCCAACAATGCAGAGCGATAAGGTGTCGTTCGTTAAATGACGGACCGGGATGGGTCCAATCAGCAGGGAGCAATGGCGCACCGCTAAGACACTCCTCTCGGTGGCGACGAAGGTAGCTTTCAAGAAAATAAGAACGAGAAAAAAGGGAACTATAGATGAACAATCATGTAACGACGGTCGTAGTTGCAGTCTCCATGGCGGTTGCGTCGATGTCTTTGTCAGCCAAGGCTTGCGCCGGCGAAGTCCTTGATCGTGTGCTCGCGGCACAGACATTGACGGTAGCGGTCGGGTCCGACTGGGGAGCCTTGTCTCACTTGAACGACCAACATGAACTCGACGGTGATGATGTAGAGGTCGCGAAGGGCATTGCGGACTACTTGGGCGTGAAGATCAAATTCGTGACCCCGGGCTGGGATATCATTCAGGCAGGCCAGTGGGGGGGGCGTTGGGACATGGCCATGGGTCAAATGACGCCGACCAACGATCGCGCCAAAAAATTCGCCTTCCCGGCCATGTACTTCTACGAAGGCGAAGTCGCTGTCGTTCACAAGGATAGCAAAGCGACGAAGCCTTCCGACCTGGAGGGCAAGATCGTCGGCGTCCGAGCGGGAACTCTTGGCGATTTGTATGCCAATCACAAGCTCACACCGGCATGGATCGGCGCTAAGCCAATACAATATCAATTTACAGCGGGCCAAGTGAAGGCTTATCCAAGTGCTAACTCTCTTACGCTTGACGACCTGCGCCTCGGCGATGGTGTTCGTCTCGATGGCGTCATTACTGAAGGAACGACGGCGGCTGCGGCAATCAAATCTGGCTATCCATTGAAGGTTATTGGCGATCCCTTATTCTACGCCCCGGGCGCTGTCACAATCGAGCGTGGCGATAAGGAGTTTATCGACAAGGTCGCTGCCGCGGTCAAGAAGATGAAGGATGACGGCACTCTTGCTAAACTCTCGGTCAAGTGGTTCGGGGGGGATTTCAGCGTCGATAAATAACATGACACAATCGTGGGCGTCCCCTTCCCGGGGGCGCCTCTTCTTAGGAAGAAAATGCTTATGCTTTACCACGATACAGTTGAATCTGAGGTGCTCGTCCACAAGCCATGGTTTATCGGCTGCATATTTGCAATTGTGCTCGCGGTTTTTCTTATCTTCAACGTAGCGGGCACCACGATGGGCGAACTCCTACGGCCCGTGATTGGCGATCACGCACAAGTGAAGTTTTACAGTCGCATTGCGATCGCTTTTGTAATTGCCGCAATGTTCTGCCTCAACCTCGTGCTGATTGGTTTTGTCCCGCTCAAAATCCAAATCGGGATCGTATGGTTTGAGTTGGTGCTACTGTTCCTTTCGCTCTTCGCGGCATTTGACTTAAGCATGCCATTTATTTGGGCAAACCTGCCATTTCTAATTACGCAGGGGGTAGTTACTACAGTTTACGTATCAGCGATGTCACTGCTATTTGCGTCGGCTATCGCAATAATCGGCGCGATTGCGAAACTGTCAAGCAACGGCATGGCTTACGCGATAGTCAGCTTCTACACTTCATGCTTCCGGGGTCTGCCGCTTCTCATGCAGGTTTATCTGATCTACATGGGCTTGCCCCAGGTAGGTTACGTTATTAATGCCGTGCCTGCAGGCGTGTTGGCGCTTTCGCTATGCAGTGGTGCCTACATGACGGAGATCTTCCGTTCGGGCATAGCCAGCATCGATCGCGGCCAGTGGGAGGCATCCCGGTCATTAGGTTTCGGCTTTGCGCTCACAATGCGCAGAATCATTCTGCCGCAAGCGCTTCCGGTTATCATTCCCCCGATGGGAAACACGTTCATCTCAATGCTCAAAGACAGCTCTCTCGTTTCGGTTCTTGGCGTTTGGGAGCTGACGTATCTAGCTCACTCACTCGGCCAGCCAACCTTCCATACTATGGAGATGCTAGTAACAGCGGCAATGATTTATTGGATTTTATCCGCCTGCCTGGAACTGGTCCAATCCCGGATCGAGGACCATTTTGCCAGAAGTAAGAAGCGATGATCGTGAATTCATTGGTCAAGCTAAAAAAGACGTCTAAGTTGGTTCGGCCATTTTCAAGGCACTTACAGATGCGCCAATGAACAAGAGAGATGCAATATTGAGCGACGAAGTCATCGAAGCTAAGAATGTATCCAAATGGTATGGTGCCTTCAGAGCACTAACTGACATCAACCTAACCGTCCGCAAGGGCGAACGTATCGTCATCTGTGGGCCCTCAGGCTCGGGAAAGTCGACGCTGATCCGTTGCGTCAATCGGCTCGAAGCGCACCAGGATGGCGAGATTACCGTCACTGGGATTAGGTTACATAACAAAATGCGCAACGTAGCTGAAGTTCGCAAAAGCGTCGGCATGGTTTTTCAGCACTTTAATCTTTTCCCGCACATGACCGTGCTGATGAACTGTATGGCGGCGCCGATGTGGATAAAGGGCGTTCCAGAGGGTGAGGCTAGAAAGATCGCGCTTAAATTCCTAGAGCGCGTGCGCATTCCCGAACAGGCGAACAAATATCCGGCTCAGCTCTCCGGGGGACAGCAGCAGCGCGTCGCAATTGCCCGGTCCCTCTGTATGGAGCCTGCAGTCATGCTCTTCGATGAGCCGACCTCCTCGCTCGATCCAGAGATGGTCGCTGAAGTGCTCGAGACTGTGACCGGACTCGCACGCGACGGCATGACCATGGTATGCGTCACCCACGAGATGGGCTTTGCGCGCGCCGTGGCCGATCGAGTAATCTTCATGGATCGAGGTGAGATCGTCGAAGAGGGTACACCGCACGACTTCTTCAGAAACCCGCAGCACGAAAGAACGAAATTGTTTCTCAGCCAGATCTTGTCGCATTGAGGGAGCCATCCTTCAACGAGGCCGTTCGACCGAGTTACTGTGTATCGAATGCGTTGCCTCAGGCCAGCGAGACAACATGTGCGGATATTGTATTCGTACGTATTGGCTGACATACATCAGAGCGTTCTCGGCAAGCGCCTCGTTCCCGGAAGCGCGAGAGTAGGATCCCGCTGAGCTTGTGCGCAGCCCACCGTGCCAGTTCGCGTCCAGGCGCGCTGAGGATTGGCTCGCCACACATGATCAGGTTGCAAGAGTGCGGCCTCAACCCTCTGCCCGCAACCGACCACAATCTGCAGACGTCGTCCTCTGGCAGATTCCCGACCATCTTTGGGTGAACCAAACGGATCAACACATGTTAAAGAACATAACCTTCGACCGCCACAGCTCCGACAAGCTTAAGAGTGAGGTCACGATCGACATTGATAAATGGGGGGTTCCTCATATCAAGGCTCAGAACTTGCACGACCTATTTTTCGCGCAGGGTTGGAATGCAGCTCGAGACCGCCTCTGGCAAATTGATATTGCGCGCAAACGAGGTCTCGGTCTCCTGTCACGAGACTTTGGCCCCGGATATTTGGAGCAGGATCGGGCGGCGCGTCTCTTTTTATTTCGCGGAGCCATGAGTGCAGAATGGCAGGCGTACGGCCCGGATTCCGAAGAGATATGCTCAGCGTTTGCCGAGGGGATCAATTCCTACGTAGACAGTTGCCATGACGGTTTGATTGCCTTGCCACCCGAGTTTGGCCTCCTCGGTCACACTCCCGACTATTGGAAACCCGAAGACGTCGTTCGCGTGCGAACGCACTCACTAACCCGAAATGCGATTTCGGAGCTTCTGCGCTGCAGGGTGATGGCATTGGCAGGTGTGGAACGAGGTACCCGCCTCGACAGGTTGAGACAAGAATTGTCACCTCCGATAGCGCCACGACCAGCGGAGGGCCTTGACCTCGCCTTTATGACAGATCGAGTACTGCAGGATTTTCGCTTGGCAATCTGTCCCGTCTCATTCTCGAGGGAAAGACTTGCAGCAAGTCTTCAGGAAGCTGACCGTTGGACCCGCGTAACACCGAGTGATGAGATCATGCAGACGGTGTTCCAAGAGGGCTCAAACAACTGGGCCATATCCGCAACAAAAACCACAACGGAGCGACCAATCCTTGCTCTAGACCCGCATCGCAAGCACGTCCTTCCGTCCATCAGGTATCTTGTACACCTGAGTATGCCCGGGCTCGATGTAATTGGCGCTGGAGAGCCTATGATCCCAGGAATCTCCATGGGTCACAACGGGACAGCCGCCTTTGGTCTGACTATTTTCGGCGCTGACCAAGAAGATATTTATGTTTACGAAACCAAGAGTGAGGGAAATAAATACTTATATAAAGGGGCCTGGGAGCAGGTGAAGACTATACACGAGAAAATTCCAGTTCGCGCCCACACCGACCAGGAGGTAAAGCTTCAGTTCACACGCCATGGACCCATTTTAAACCAAAATGCTGAAAAAGACCGCGCCTTCGCACTGAGAACCGTATGGATGGATCCCGGCATGGCACCTTACATGGCCAGCTTGGCCGTAATGCGCTCTAAGACATTTTCAGAATACACCTCCAGTCTAGCAAACTGGGGTTGTCCTTCAGTTAATCACATCTATGCGGACACGTCGAATGTAATTGCGTGGAAACCGTCAGGTGCGGCTCCGGTCCGAAGAAATTGGGACGGCCTGCTTCCGGTTCCAGGAGACGGTCGGTTCGAATGGGAAGGGTATTTGTCACCGGACGATGGGCCGTTCGAGATGAACCCCGCCAAAGGTTTTGTCGCCACTGCCAACGCAATGAATGTTCCGGAGGAATGGAGTAGATCGCATCCTGCTTTTGGCTACGAGTGGTCTGACAGCAGCAGACATGATACCCTTCATACAACTCTCTCACGATCAGAGAAGATCTCGTTGCGGGACTGCATGTCGCTGCAATGTTCGGTGTATTCGCCGATAGCAGTTCGTATTCTTGCGAAACTAGACACTCTTCTCGGTTCGGTTGCAAACATGCCTGCGTTGCACTTATTTTCTAACTGGGACCGGCATTTGGATGCGAGTTCGCCAGCCGCCGCGTTCTTTGAGATTTGGCTTAGCAAACACCTTGGCCCGACAGTAGCTCGCTTAGAAAGCGCTGACGATGAAGTGTTGGCACTGCTCGTGCCTTTACAGCCTTCGGCCATAGCCTCTTGGCTCGAACAGGCAGAGCCTAGTGAAAAGTTGAAGCATTCCATAATGGAATCCCTAACTTCTGCCTGGAGTGAATGCATATGTCGATTTGGCGACGATTCTGCCTCATGGGCATGGGGCAGTATACATAAGCTTGATTTGCGCCACCCTCTGCAGGCACTGACGTCTGAACAATGGTCGTTGGGCGCCATAGCCCTCGGCGGAAGTAGCTCAACGCTCAATTTTTCGAGTTACCGAAGCGGCCAATTCTCTGTTTCAGAAGGACCGTCAGTGCGGATAATCATGGACGTTGGGTCATGGGATGACAGTCTCTTTATTAACAATCCAGGTCAGTCGGGTGTTCCGATCTCAAGTCATTATCGTGACCTCAATCACGATTGGCAACGGGGCGAATACAAGCCCTTGTTATATTCAGAGGAGTCCATACGGAGGGAGCTCGAACATAGGGTCGTCCTGTCTCCCGCTGACTGTTGAGGATGCGACAGTATAGGCCGCTTACCATTGTAGCAGGAACATATCGGTCGAACTCACCTGGCGGCAAGGTGAGGATCGACACTTTAGCGCCCGCCGGCCGACTTTGATATTGACAGCGGAACGCCCGGCCGGAATCTGGATGCGCTTGTGGGGCAATGATCCCGCTGGTGTGCGGCGACCACCCCTGATCGTCACGAGCAGGGCCGTCGCGGCCTCCAATAATGTTGCAGGAGACTTAGAAGCGGGATGTCCCGCATTGGCAATTGCTCTGCCTTGGGGCCATAGGGAAGAGGGGTAAGGTGCTGGCCCGACCACCGGAGAGCGCGTCTGTTACTACAAGGCTCGATCGCGGCCGCATCACGGCCCTCGGCGGCTGCCGATAACGCGCGCTTCGGGCGCTACCAGTACGCATTGGCGATAATCGCATCTGCTGTAGGAGAGCACTTGATTCGAGACTGACAGTGCGACGGTCAACAGGGTTCGCTATCATTGTCGAGCCGAGTTCAAGAATGGACACATACCTCAGGGAGGACCTTTCAGGGGGCAGACCATTGTCTGTCTCCTCATCCGAGAAACAAGCTAACCTCGCAGAGAGTGGCATCAGGGCAACACGTCATTGTCCTTCGATGCGACTGAATATCGACGACTTCAACGCGGCTTGCCGCCTTCGCGTATAGCCGCAGGACCTTGAATGCCGGGAACCAGCCGAGAAATGTTGGCGGTGGGTGAGCGCCTTTCATTTTTCAAGTCCGCTACATTCTGTCTGTCATATACCCGAAGGCGGCGATGCTTGTTGCCCGCCCGATGTGGTTAGCAGTTGACGTGCCTTCTTATGTATCTTCATTCAGCCTGCGGTGGCACGCTGGCCGTTTCGTTGAATGGCGGGGGAAAAAAGGCGTTGATGACTCAGGCTTGCGTGGAGCACTCGTGGGGCGCTCGATTGACAATGTTATTCGTGGAGAATGCTTTCCTTTGTGGAGGAGGATGATTCTCTCGTCCAGTTCCTTGTCGGCCTCGGTAAGGCGATGATTCAGGCGAAGGTAGTCGGTCCAGGTCGGCGTACGGAATGTCTCCGTCCATAGCACAGGCTCCTGAAGGTTGCGCTGGAGAGTCCAGTGCCGAGCACCAACGCGACTCTGTACATGCCGGCACCCGCGCATGGCGAGGAATTCTTCTAGATTTTCCACGAGTATGAGGTACTCGACTTTGACCACGATGGGGCCGCTTCTCGGCTTGAGACTGAGGGCGACTGCCGGCGCGTCGAATTCCTCCAAAGGGTCGGGCTCGGCCTCGCGACCCTCGCGAAGGGGAAACAGGACGCCGCTCGCAATGGAAGAGGCAGTGCCAGAAAAAGGGAGCACGCCGCACAGGCGACGCATGCCAGCGTCATTAGTTGCTCTTCTGACAAGCTCCGTCTTAATAGGCTGTTGGCGACGCCAGCCATGACGGCGCCTGTGCCGAAGCCGGCGATGATGGTGCCATAGGCGAGCGGTCCTTCGCCCAGCTGATCGCGGACAACCAATGGCAGCAGTGCGAGTATGGCGATGCCCGACAGGCCAAAGAAGGTTCCGCGGGCGATCGCCGTCTTGATTTCCGATGACATCGCTGTGAAGCGCAGCCTGTCATAGATGGCCGTCCTCATTGACTCACGTGGGAGAAGTGAGGAGCGAACCTTCCATTTGCATCGCCATATGGTGACCAAAGGGATCATATAGGTGAGTGTAAACATAGCGAAAGCCGTCATAAGTCCGAACGACGCAATCATGATGCCGCGAGCGCCGGTCCCACGGTCCGTGCAGTGTTGAAGCCAATGGAGAGGAGGGTGACGGCAGCGGGAACTTCGCGTCGGTCCACAATATCGCCAACAGAAGCCTGCCAGGCGGTATCGTTGAGCGCGGCACCACTTGCGATCAAGAAGCTGAAGCCGAAGATCATCCACGGGGCGATAAAGCCCAGCACCACTGAAGCCGTAGCATCGCGGATGCTATTACCATTAGGCATCGGCCGGCGAACATGACTCTTCGACGGCTGAAGTTGTCGGCGAGAACCCCTAGCGAAAATGGACAAAATGAAAGCGGGCAGGTTAGACGAAGCCTGCTCGAGCGCAACCATCAGATCGGAGGTCGGAACCGTTGCCATTAGCCAGCTGATAGCAACGGTCTGCATCAGCCAGCCAAGGGAAGAGACTTGAGAGGCTAAACCAGATTGAGCGAAATGTCGTATTCCTGAGCGGCGCAAACGTCTTCGGCGAAACTACATCCGCATCTGCGCCCGCCGCTTTGCTCATTGCTCCGACCGATTCGGTTCCGCCAAGCTTAACCACTTCGCGCGACACGATCCTCTTACACGTCGGATGCGCCAAATGCAGTCTTTGTATTAGTGTCATCTGGTAGCGAGATGCGGAGGTGGCGGCGGAGAGCCGTCGCTGGTGTCGCAGCGGCCTTACATCAGTGCAAACATGCTGTTGCGTGGCGCCGGCACAGTTCCCCCGGCGTCGGCGGCTTCGCCGGCAAGAATGCGAAGGCGCGCCGACTCGCTGCCAAGCTCAAGGTCGTCAGCATGGTTCTTCTGGCCGAGGCTGACGAGCTTGCCGAGCAACTCGGCGCCTTTGTCGGCGATCCTCTGGCGAGAACAAAGCTGTCGGAGACCAGCGTTGCCTGCATTGAGCGGCCGATGAAGGCACTATGCGCATCTCGCTGCGAGATGCAGCCGATATAAAAACAGCATTTGACGCTAGCCGCCAGGAAAGGGGATTGTCACCCCGCATGAGCCGGCGAAGCTTTTGTTCAATTTCGAACATGGACGCGATCGCGCGTTTTGCGCAACCAAACCACGACACACTGATTGAGGTGAGATATGGCGACGACACGCTCCGCAATTCCTCTGACTGGTGTACCGTTTCCGATATCAGAGTATGAGCGCCGGCAAAACAATGTGCTGGATGCGGTTGCTACGGCAGGCTTGGACGCAATCGTAGTAACGGCGCACGGCCACTTGAAGTATCTCAGCGGCTACGATGGGAGCGGTGGATATTTCGCGCCTTTCCCTCTTATTCTGATGCCGGGTCGGGTCCCGATATTTGTTGTCCGAGAATATGACGAGCAGGCAGTACGTTCATATAGCTGCATCGAGGAAATTGAAACCTATACACATCAGCCTGATTTTGGCAGGGTCTGCGCCGATGTATTGCGTCGACTCGGACTGGACAATAAGCGAGTCGGTTTCGAGCTTGGCTGCTGGAATCTCGCGCCCGCCGACGTGCGCGCAGTCCAAGACCAGCTCCCGGATCTGAAGATTACTGACGTCACCCGACTGGTCTCGTCAGTGTCAGCAGTGAAAGGAGAACTTGAGTTGGCGTGTATGCGCGATGCTGTTCGACTCACTGACGTGGCAATTCGAACCTTTCAGCAATCGCTTCGTCCCGGCATTACGGAGATCGAAATGGCAGCGGCCCTAGCTGCGGCGGTAACAAACGACCCCAGCAACGCCGCTGGGGATATCGGGCTTGCGCCGGGTACCATTTTGTTTGGAGAGCGAGTGAAGTTGCCCCATGCGCCAGCGACCCATCATCCTCTCAGCAACAACGAACCTGCCTTTCTGGAGATAGGGGCTTCGAAACACGGGTATACAGTGGGAATGGTTCGATGCGCAGTCCTTGGCAAACATCCCGAAACCGAATCTTTGCACGGCTTGGCTGAAGAGGTCATTGCGGCCCTTGTCTCCTCGATTCGACCAGGTGCTACGCCGGCGGACGTTCACGCTGCTGGGGGCGAGGTGTTGAAGCGATCTGGACGCAAGGGCGTCTTCCGCCAACGAACAGGATACCAAACTGGCATCAATTGGACTGAGCGCGGCGACCTAAGCCTGGAGCCCGATGTAAATGAACCACTCCGAGCTGGCATGACCCTGCACATGCCAAACATTTTGTGCAGCGAAAGTGGCTACCTATTTGGTGCCGGCGCACACGTGCTCGTGACAGAGCGCGGCGCGGAACTCCTGAGCGAAATCCCGCCAACACTTTATCGGGCGTGATGCTAGGCGGCGTGGACAAATTTGAGCCAGTATCTGGCGGTGGCTAGGTAGACCATTCCGAGGAAGCTATTGGCCAATTGATCGTAGCGGGTGGCAATGGCCCGGTTGATTTTGAGGTGGCCGAACATGCGCTCGATTCGGTTCCGCTGCTTGTAGAGCGCCCGGTCATACTCGATCTTCACGCGGCGGTTTGATCGGCCGGGTATGACGGGTTTAATCTTCCGCTCGGCGAGATCGGCGCGAATGGTATCGGCATCGTAGCCCTTGTCCGCAAGGAAGGCGTCCGGTGCACGAGTCCCCCTTTTCCGCCCGCTGCCGAGACATGGGCGCGAACTGTGGTGCTGTCGATGCTGTAGTGGCCGCTGTCCGCCATGACCTCGGCGAGCATTACCGCCACGGTCTCCCAGACCCCGGCCTCGCTCCAGCGTCGGAACCGACGATAGATGGTGTTCCAACTGCCGTATTTGGGCGGGACATCCCGCCATGGAGCGCCGCAGCGGAGCCGCCAGAGAATGCCGTTGATGATCGAACGATTCTGCTTGGGAGGTCTACCTCGGCCGCGTTTGTCAGGGTCGATGGGCAGCAAGCCCTTGAGAACACGCCATTCTGCTTCGGTGAGATCGCCCCTGCTCAAACCTGCCTCCAAAAAGCAGCCTTGAATCAATCCTCTTGGGCTACGTCAATCGCATCGACGTCCGAAATTCCGTAAGGCGGATATACTATTCCGCCAAGGTGATGGACAGTTCGAGAGGGCTGTCGCTATCCGCGAAAAATCGGCTGCCATCCTCAAACTCGATCACCACCTCTCCATCGCGGTGGCGCATGACACGGCGAACAACCTTGCCAATCAGCATCGACGTAGCTCGTTCGCTCTCTTCTTCCAGTGTCATTCCCAATGCTAACAACCCGATCGCAGGAAAGCGACCCTGCTAACATCGAATTTGTCCACGCCGCCTAGGGTCTGCGGTTTGCGGATTGAGTGGCAAAGCGCATGCAGTCCTGGAAAGTAGGTCGTGGGAGGGGGAGGAGTGTCGCGATGGTGACAGCTCTTCCTACTCAGACCTTTGCCATTGGCCGTTGCCAGCAGAGCCAGAGTTTATGATTGCCAGCACTTCGCAGCTGGTCCTCTAAGGCCGAAGCTTATCCATTTGAGGGCAAACGGCTTGTTATCGGGTCGCAGTCGCCGGCGCCAACACCGAGGCCTGAACGCGGGGCTATCTCGGTTCTAGATGGTTACGATATCCAAACTGCATTTGACGAAAACACCGGTGGCATCGATCATTAATTACGCACCGGCGCCTGATCCAAATTACTCAAATGCGGGAACGTGCCTATGGTTGGCGTTGACAGGTTCAAGGAGATCGAGATCGAAGCGATGACTTGGCGCCGGTACCTGCACGAGAATCCGGAGCTTGACTATCGGGTGAATGACACAGCGGCATTTGTGGCGGAAAAGCTGGCTTCCTTCGGGATTAACCACATCGAGTGCAGGATAGCTGAAACCGGCGTGGTTGCGTTGATCCAAGGTCAACTCGGAGATGGGCCCACTATCGGGTTGCGGGCCGACATGGACGCTCTGCCTATACTCGAAGCTTCAGGCAAACCTTGGACGTCGAAAAGGTCCGGACAGATGCACGCGTGTGGTCACGACGGGCATACTGCAATGCTCCTTGGCGCCGCGAAATACCTCGCCGCGACCCGGAACTTCAAAGGGTCCGTTGCCCTGATCTTCCAACCTGCCGAGGAAGATGGCCGCGGCGGCCAAAGAATGGTCCAGGAGGGGATCATGGACCGTTTCGGGATATCTCAGGTCTTTGGCATGCACAATTGGCCAGGCATGGAGGTTGGTGCGTTCGGCATTTGCGAAGGTTCGATTTTTGCCGCGCTCGACGAGTTCGATATTGTGGTCAAAGGCAGAGGGGGTCACGCGGCCGCTCCCCATCTGACAATTGACCCCGTCGTTGTTGCAGCTCAGATCATTTTAGGCTTGCAGACACTAGTCTCACGCAACACGGACCCCACCGAGTCCCTGGTGATCTCCGTCACAAAGCTGAACGCCGGACAAGCTTACAACATCATTCCCGAACGCGCGGAGATTGCCGGAACAGTCAGGACACTGTCACCGATTTTGCGCGACTTCGCTGAAAAACAGATTGAGGCGTGCGCGGAAAATATTGCACGCGCTTCCGGGGCGAAGGTCGAGTTTCAGCATCGCCGCCTGGAGCCCCTCACTGTCAATCATCCCGATCAAACGCGTCGGGCAACAGAGGTGGCGCGTGCTCTGGTCGGCCATTCATCGGTGAACCCCAAAGTCAAACCTAGTTTGGGGTCAGAGGACTTCGCGTACATGCTAGAGGCGCGGCCGGGGGCATGTATACTGCTTGGAAATGGATCGACTGCTGCTCTCCATAATCCAACCTACGACTTTAACGATGAAGCACTGCCATACGGCATTGGATACTGGGTCAACTTGGCCGAGGCTGCTCTAGCACCATGACATTGTCCAAGCAAAACAACCTTGGCTAATCAAGGCTGAGATCACAAGAAGAGGGTAACGACATGAAATACGAAATAAATCGCCGACGATTGCTGCAGGCGACATCGACCGCCATGGCGGCTGGCGCTCTGTCTTCAATTGCGGGCCGCGTTGCGGCCCAAACACCCAACCAGATCAACGTAGTGCTAGGCGGCGGCGATTGGGGAAAGGCTAACATTGAGGCTTACGCTAAGCCATTTGAAGCTGAGACCGGTATCAAGGTCAACCCAATCACCGACGACATGGGTATGGGACAGGTCGAGTTGATGGTAAAATCGGGCAATGTCACGGTAGATGTCGGGGCGCTTACGCAAGGGTCCGGCT
>NZ_RZPB01000590.1:0-3752 GCF_003998535.1 Mesorhizobium sp. M7A.F.Ca.AU.002.02.1.1
GCTGACGCTGGGGGCGGTCTTCCTGGCGCTGTTCGGTGCCGCCAATCCGGTCATCGACTATTGGCTGTCGCTGATCGATCTCGTGAGGCTGCTCGATCTTATCCAGCTGGCGCGGATTGCCTTCTGGCTGTTCGTGCTCGCCGCTGTCTGGGCTTTTCTGCGACCGCGCATGCCGCGCCTGGTTCGCCGCATCCCGCGCGCGTTGCCGGCGGTCAGCGCTCAAGCCGGCAAAACCGCCACCACCATCGAAGACATCCTGTTCGGCAAGGCCGCCATCCTGCGCGCCCTGATCGTCTTCAACATCCTGTTTGCGCTGCAGACGGCGCTCGACGCCGCCTATCTGTGGGGCGGGGCAGCGCTTCCCGATGGGCTGAGCTACGCCTCCTACGCGCATCGTGGCGCCTATCCCTTGATCGTCACGGCACTGCTTGCCGCCGGCTTCGTGCTGGCAGCGCTGCGACCCGGCAGCGAAACCTCGGCCGATCCGCTGATCCGCCGGCTGGTCTATGTCTGGGTGGCGCAGAACATCATGCTGGTCATCTCGTCGATCCTGCGGCTCGACCTCTATGTCGGCATCTATGCATTGACCTACTGGCGCGTCGCCGCCTTTGTCTGGATGGGGCTGGTGGCAGCAGGCCTTGCCCTGATCATTGCCCGCATCGCGCTTAGAAAATCCAACGAATGGCTGCTGTCCGCCAATCTTCTGACGTTATCCCTGACGCTTTATGCCGGCTGTTTCATCAATTTCGCAGCAACGATCGCCAATTACAATGTCGACCATTCCCTCGAAATGACCGGCCAGGGCATTCCCCTAGACGCCTGGTATCTTCACTCGCTCGGTCCGGGCGCGTTTCCCGCGCTTGATCGCTTCCTCGAGCACCAGGGCAAGACGGCGGCCGCCGGCACTGTCCGCGAACTGGCCGGCGTGCGCGGCAGCGACGAAATCTGGTATCGAACTATCCAGCAGAACTGGCGGGCCTGGAGCTTTCGCGACTGGCGGCTGCTTCGATATCTCGACACCAAGGAGCCGTTCGTGATTCCCTCCGCTATCGAACCTTCCATGCCGGGCCGCTGATCCATGCCGCATCACATCCTCGTCGCCGACGATGACCCGCACATCCGCGAGGTGATCTGCTTTGCCTTGGAGAAGGCCGGCATGAAAACGACAGGGGTGGCCGACGGTGCCGCCGCCTTGCAGGCAATCGGCCGCCGGGCACCGGACCTCGTCGTGCTCGATATCGGCATGCCGGAAATGGACGGGCTGGAGGTCTGCCGGCGGCTGCGGCACATATCCGATGTGCCGGTGCTGTTCCTCTCTGCGCGCGACGAGGAGATCGACCGCATCCTCGGGCTCGAAATGGGCGGCGACGACTATGTGACGAAACCATTCAGCCCGCGCGAGCTGGTTGCCCGCGTCAACGTCATCCTGCGGCGCGCCCGCCCGGCGGTGCCCGAACCGGCCGACGACAGGCAGTTTTCGCATGGCAAACTGGCTCTGGCGCCGGCCAGCCATACCGCCAGCTTCGACGGCAAGCCGTTATCGTTGACAGGAATAGAGTTCTCGATCCTGAAGGGGTTCCTGGCGCGGCCGGCGCATGTGCTCGACCGCGACGCGGTGACGGCCAGCGCCTATGCCGCAAACATCCACGTCGCCGGCCGCACCGTCGACAGCCACATCCGCAACATCCGCGCCAAACTGGCAGCCGTGGGTTGCCCAAATGTCATCGAGACGGTGCATGGCGTCGGCTTCCGGCTTGGCCGATGCGGCTGACGGCCTCCAGCAAATGGATCGGCCGCAAATGGCGGCCACGGCTTGCCACGGTCGTCGTCGCCATCCTGATCATGGTGATGGCCTTGCCACTGGTCGGCCTGTTCTTCTTCCGCCTCTACGAGAACCAGCTGATCCGCCAGACCGAGGCGGAGCTGATCGCGCAAGGCGCTGCCATCGCCGCCATCTATGCGCGGGATGTACGTGACGCCGGCATCCCACCGGAAAAGCTCGGTGCGCCGATGCCGGAGCCAAGTGGGGATTCAAGCCGCAGCGTCAATCCGGACCCGCTCTACAGGCCAATCGAACCGCAGCTCGATCTTGCCTCGGATTATGTCCTGCCGACCCGGCCGGCGGCGATGCCGGTGATCGTCGATCCCGCCTTCGCGGTGATCGGCGCGCGCCTGTCCGGCATCCTCGACGCCACCCAGAAAACCACGTTGGCCGGCTTCCGGCTGCTCGACCCCCGGGGCGTCGTCATTGCCGGGCGCGGCGAGGTCGGCCAGTCGCTCAGTGCGGTCGAAGAGGTGCGCACAGCACTTGCCGGCCACTATGCCAGCGCGCTCAGGCTGCGCATTCCCGACCAGCCGACGCCACCGCTCTATTCGGTCAGCCGCGGCACCAAGGTGCGTGTCTTCGTCGCCCTGCCGGTCGCTGTCGACGGCCAGGTCGCCGGCGTCGTCTATGTGTCGCGGACGCCCAACAACATCATCAAGCATCTCTATGGCGAACGCGGCAAGGTGACGTTGGCGGCGATCGCCATTCTCGGCGGCACGCTGCTCATCGGTCTCATCTTCCTGCGCACCGTCAGCCGGCCGATCTATGCGCTGATCGACCGCACCGAGCGCATCGCCGCCGGCGACCGCACGGCGATCCGGCCGCTCGACCACCACGGCACGCGAGAGATGGCGGAGCTGTCCGCAGCCTTCCTCGACATGGCCGAGAAGCTTCAGGCACGGTCGGACTCGGTCCAGACTTTCGCCACACATGTCTCGCATGAGCTCAAATCGCCGCTGACGGCGATCCAGGGCGCGGCCGAATTGCTGCGCGATTCCGGTGGCGCGATGGACGATGCGGAGCGGCGGCGTTTCTCCAACAATATCGTCACCGATGCGGGGCGGCTCAATCTGCTGGTGCGGCGCCTGCTCGACCTGGCGCGCGCCGAAAACCTGGCGCCGAGCGGCGAAAGCACATCGCTCGGTGCGGCACTGTCGCTGCTGCCCGTCGATAGCAGGCTCACGGTTAGCATCGGGGCCGGCGGCGACATCAGATTGCGCATATCGGCCGAGAACGCGGCTATCGTGCTGGCCAATCTCATCGACAATTCGGCCAGGCATGGCGCGACGCAGGTTTCTGTCTCCGCTACGAGCGCCGGCGGCAAGGCGAGCATCCTGGTCAGCGACGACGGTGCCGGCATTTCGCCGAGCAACCGGGCGCGCATTTTCGAGCCGTTCTTCACCACGCGGCGCGAACAGGGCGGCACCGGCATGGGGCTTGGCATCGTGCTGGCCCTCCTGAAAGCGCATGATGGTATGATCGCGCTGGTTGACAGCGAGCGCGGCACGCGCTTCGAGGTCATTCTGCCGGTGGCGTGAAGGACACTATCGGCCGGATCGGAGAGAACATGCGCTACGACATCGTCATCATCGGCGGAGCCATCGTCGGCTCCTCGGTCGCCTATTACCTGCGTGAGCAAGGGTTTTCCGGCACGATCGCGCTGGTCGAGCGTGATCCGCAATTCGCGCATGCGGCAACGACGCTGTCCATGGCCTCGATCCGCCAGCAATTCTCGATCCCGGAAAACATCCGCCTGTCGCAGTTCACGCTGAAGCTGTTCCGGCGGCTGAAGGAAGAGTTCGGGGATGACGCCGATATCGGCTTTCGCGAGGGCGGCTACCTCATCCTTGCCGGCGAGGACGGCTTGCCGATCCTGAGGAGCAATCACCAGGCGCAGATGGCCGAGGGCGCCGACATTGTGCTGGAG
>NZ_RZPB01000591.1:0-3747 GCF_003998535.1 Mesorhizobium sp. M7A.F.Ca.AU.002.02.1.1
AGGCTGAAAAGCCGGTTGAAATCATTGCCGCGCGAAAGCTTGCCGCCAGGGCGGCAGCGCTTTACGTGGCGCCGGCGGATCATTTTCAGACGCGCCCGGTGGACGAATTGCGGCTGGGTTTCGACGGCATTTCAGGCGATTTCCATGCCGGGCCGACACGGCGCTCGGGCGGGCGCGAGCCCTGGTATCCGCGCGGCACTGAAATGCGCAACGAACGGCAGCTGTCGATCGTGGCAGCGGATGAACTCGCCATCGTCGCCGAGCGCATGCGCCTGGCCGAGATCAGGCCGGAGTGGATCGGCGCCAATCTTGTGATCGAAGGGGTGCCGAACCTCTCCATGCTGCCGGCCGGCACGCTGCTGTTCTTCAAGGGCGGCGTGACAGTCAAGGTCGACGCGCAGAATGGTCCGTGCCGCATCGCCGGCCGGTCGATCGCGGAGAACGCCGGAATGGCCGACGTCGAAGCCGGCGCTCTGCTGTTCCCGAAAGCGGCGAAGCGGCTGCGCGGCATTGTCACCT
The DNA here is from genome assembly GCF_003998535.1 of Mesorhizobium sp. M7A.F.Ca.AU.002.02.1.1. Taxonomy (NCBI): domain Bacteria; kingdom Pseudomonadati; phylum Pseudomonadota; class Alphaproteobacteria; order Hyphomicrobiales; family Phyllobacteriaceae; genus Mesorhizobium; species Mesorhizobium sp. M7A.F.Ca.AU.002.02.1.1. Next base: position 520 of record NZ_RZPB01000591.1, read on the forward strand.
GGGTAGAGAAGCCAGGCACGGTTAGGGCAGGCGAAGAGATATCGCTGCGCGTGCCGGAGCAGTGGATTTATCAAGCCTGAGGGCCGGCTACGCCGCCCATGGAGCGGCGCAGCAAAAGCGCTGGACTTCAGCCCTTGCGGTTCTTCTTCACGCCTTGCGCCATGATGGAAACGTCGTCCCACTTCTCCCAGGTGGCAATGCGGTTGGCGTATTCCTGCTTGATCATCGGCAGGCCGCCATCGCCGAAGAATACCCGCAGCGGCGGCTCGGCGGCGTCGACAATGGCCAGCATGGCCGGCCCGGTGGCGTCTGGATCGCCGGCGACCGAATTGGCGCGGCGCTCGGCCATCTTGGCACGGGCGGGCGCATAGGCCTCGATCGGTTGGGATACCTTGGCCGACGGCCCGGCCCAGTCGGTGGAGAAACCGCCCGGCTCGACCAGCGTCACATGGATGCCGAATTCCGCGACCTCGATGCTGAGCGACTGGCTGAAGGCCTCCAGCGCCCATTTCGAGGCGTGGTAGAGGCCGAGCGAGGCAAAGGCATTGACGCCGCCGATCGACGAGATCTGGATGATGTGGCCGGAACGCTGTGCCCGCATGATCGGCAGTGCGGCCTGAGTGACCCACAGAGCGCCGAAGACATTGGTTTCGATCTGGTCGCGAGCTTCCTGTTCGCTGACCTCCTCGATGGCGCCGAAATGGCCGTAGCCGGCATTGTTGATGACGACGTCGAGCCGGCCAAAACGCTTGTGCGCCTCGGCGACAGCGGCATCGACGGCTTTCTTGTCGGTGACGTCGAGCTTTATCGCGGCAATCCTGTCGCCGTATTTCTCGACGAGATCGGCGAGGGTGCCAGCATCGCGGGCGGTTGCCGCGACGCGGTCGCCTCGGGCGAGTGCAGCCTCGGCCCAGACGCGGCCAAAGCCCTTCGACGATCCGGTGATGAACCAAACCTTGTTTGTCATGATCTTGGAGTCCTTGCCCCTGCGGGCGTGATTTTGGATGAAAGCGGAGGCTTCTCCGCTTTCGGGCATATACGGTCGATCCTCTGATTTTCCAGAGGCGACGGGAATCTTTTGACAAAGACGCCTGAATTATCGGAGATAATTCACCTGAGACGACCAGGCCGGGTCCTCGTGCTTTTGCCAGTAGCGCGCCATCAGCCGGCTGGTGATCGGTCCGACCTTGCCATTGGCGATCGCCGCGCCGTCGATCTCCGTCACCGGCATGATGCCGCCCGCAGTGGAGGTGATGAATACCTCGTCGGCCTCGCGCAATGCGGTGACGCTGAGATCGGTCGCCGTGGCGGCAAGGCCTTCTTCTGCACAGAGATCGAAGACGGTGCGGCGGGTGACGCCGGGCAGCACGCCGGTGGCCGGCGTCGACAGTTTGCCGTCCTTGACGCAGAAGACGTTGAAGCCCGGGCCTTCGGCGACATTGCCGTTGAAGTCGAGGAGCAACGCGGTCTCTGCACCGCGGTCATAGGCATCGTAGAGGCCGCGCACCAGATCGAGCCAGTGGTAATTCTTGATCGCCGGGTCGATCGAGGCCGGCGGAATACGCATCTTGTCGCTGATGGCGACGCGCAGGCCGCGCTGCAGCTGCTCGGCATTGGCGACCGAGCCGAACGGCACGGCGAAGGCCATGAAGCGGTTGACCGCCTGGCGCGGGTCGCGGCTGAAGGTCGGAGAGGCGCCGCGCGTGCACAGCATTTCGACATAGGCGGCGCGATGACCGGACAGCGCTACGCAATTGTGCAAGATTTCGGTCACGCCGTCGCGGTCGAAGGGAATGGTCATGCGCAGCTTTTCCAGCCCGCCGAGGAAGCGGTCGAGATGCAGATCGAGGCGGAAGAAGCGGCCGTTCCAGACATGCACGGTGTCGTAGGTTGCGTCGGAATGCAGAAAACCCCAGTCCAGCACCGAGATCTTGGCCTGCGACATCGGCAGGTATTGGCCGTCGAGAAAGGCGATGCCGTCGGGGTAGGAATGCGGGTCGACATGGCGGTCGCCAACCACGGGCAGTTGCTTCTCGTCCTGTGTCGTCGCCGTGTGGCTCATTGGGGCTTCCTGTCACGCAAGGCAAGATCAGTAGGCTATCGGCGCTGGGCAGAAGGCATAGAGCCACCCGCCCGGTGCTGTTCGGCCTCGATGACGATCTCGTCGATACATTGGATCGGAATTGCCTTAGATTGCGCGCTCTGAACGGGAGGGGGAAGATGGGCAGGCTTGGGGCCGTCATAGCAGCCATGACGATGTTCGCCGCTGCGGGCGAAGCCAGCGCCCAGTGCGCGCGCGAAGGCGATGAATTGTGCCAGGGCGGGCAGACCTATCGCTGCGAGAAAACCGGCAGCGAATTGACACCGATCTTCCAGAACCTGCCTTGCGCGGTGCCGTCGCTGAGCGGCACCTGGGTCGGCAGCGGCCATCAAAGCCCGGCGGGTGACGCCGGGGCCGACTGGCCGATCGCCATGACCATCAACGATGGCAGCGCGTCGATCGACTATCCGTCACTCGGTTGCGGCGGATCGCTGTCACAGACGTCCAGTGACGGCATTTCGGCGGAATACCACGAGAGCATCACCTACGGTCAGGACAAATGCGTCGACGGCGGCAACATCACCGTCAGGTTTTTCAAGGGAAATCTGTCCTGGACCTGGATCGGCCAGGCCGATGGTCAGCCCTATAATGCGGTCGCAGTGCTTAAGCGGAAGTAGCCGTGGTCATTCCTCCTCGTCATCCGCGTCGAGCAGGCGCGTCGCGCGCCAGCGAGTGAGCACGACGTTGGTCTGCTCGATGACGAAGAAACGCGCCGAGTCGCGGTCGTAACCTTCGCTCAGCAGTTTCTCGTAATCTGTGTGCATGTGGCGGATATGGGCAATCGTCGCCAGCCATACGGCGATGCCTGGTGGCAAGGTCTTCATGTGGACCGCGCCGGCGTCGCCGCGGATCTTCTCCATGTCGGCATAGGGTGCCAGCGGCAGAAGTGCTGTCAGCGCCTTGGCGATGGCGCGGCGGCGACCGGTGGGCGCCGTCATCGCCGAACCCCGTTGGGCTCGTCGCGCCCTTCGATGGTCGCCTCGGCAATGGCGTCGGTCGAGGCGAAATAAGGTTTGATGTCGATGACCGGAGTGCCGTCGAGCACGTCGATGGCGTCGAGATCGATGCGGCCGGTGTTTTGGTCGAGCCCGACGAGCCTGGCCACATGCAGCCCGATTGGGTTGGGG